>CAMBKF010000010.1 GCA_945868085.1 uncultured Oscillibacter sp. | reverse complement strand
GCGATAGTGAGTTCTATGCTTGGAGCGAGCAGGCCAGAGAACAGAAAAAGAAATGTGACGAGGGCATCATCACCGCAGAGGAATTCCAGCGGTGGCTGAAGGAGTCATAAAGACCACAGAGGGCAGACCGTTAGGCTCAGTTGATAGAGGGTGCTTTACAAAAGACAGCAGCCTGCGATATTCGCAGGCTGCTGCAAGGAGAGTGTTGGCGGTCAACCTTGAAAATCAAGGATGCTAACCGCCTGTATGGAATTTATCAATCCTTGTCGGGACGTGCCTCAACAGCGTCGTAGCTGAGATAGCCGCCGGGATACTCGGCATTCTTCATGCACTCAGCCCAAACATCCCACCATTTGTTGGGAGATGTCTTGTTGGCAAACCACTTGGGATCCACCTTAATAACCGCAACAGCAATCTCCATACCGATGCGGGCGTCCGCGTTAGACAGAGGCATTCCCGGTTCGGCATCGCCCTGACCATGAGGATCAATGCAGTAGAAGCAGGTGAGGTCGGGTACCGTCATCAGAGGCTTCGCCACACCCTCAACAAGGCGGTTCAGCACAAGGTTCTCATTTTGGAAAGTGATTCTGAACTCTTCCTCGTTATAGCCCTTGCGGTCATCCCGGACAGTCATCGTTCCATAGTCAAAACCTCCGTGAGTGTTTGTCTGGATGTCCATGACCTTACCCTTGCAGATGATCTTGACATCCATCCCCAAATCATTGGCCAACACTTCGAAACGCTTATTCACCGGCGCATCCGCTCTGCGCATAATCGCACCAATCTTCTGGCTCAGAGAGATAGTATTCGTGCAAATTCGGTTTTCGATATCGTTCTTGTCAATGAGCCAACCGGAAATACCGACCATATTGCCGAAAGCCGCACTGATGTTGCGCCCAATTTTTTCCGCAGTAGGTGCATCCAGCGGATCTTTTGTTTCGATGGTGATCTTATCATTGGTGCCGTTTGCCAAGCCCAGCGGAGACGTCGGGCAATCATTAACATTCAGCAGCAGTGTTTCCAGTGCAGGAACGGCTCGGCCTGCACCGTCACAATCGATGGTGGGAAGCCCGGTCTTCAATGACAAAAGCAGCGGGAAGAAGGTGGAAAAACCGCCCAATTCTACGGGATAATTATATCCCAACTTCTTCCCGTCGCGAGCGGCGAGATCCTGCAGAACCGCAAATGCATTCGCCGCCCACTGGGAAAAGTCCACACCTGCGATAGCTGCGGGTGCGCCCATGCCCGCTGTCGCAGCGGCATATGTACCATCCGGCATATCGGAGGCATCTATCATCTCCACGCTCAAGGTCTTGCCAGGATGATCCTTTTTGTAGGATTCCAGCAACATCATACCACTAGAGATAGAGCCGCCGCCACCGCCGCCCATCAGTGTAGCACCCCAAATAATGTCGCGCATGTTCTCTTCATTCAGATACGTTTTAGCCATGATGTATACTTCCTTTCTATTTTAAATTGGTTTTCAGTCCGTTTACCGCTGGGGAGGGCGCATATAGGTGATGCGGCTTTGCTTCAAGCCCATCTTGGCGGACAGCTCCAGCAGCATAACCGCTGCCTGCGCTGCCTCGATGACCGGGATATCATACCCCTTTAATAGCAGGCCAGCCTGTACGTCTTCGGCAACATCCACCATGGCCGTGCAGCCCAATGCCACTGCCTGTGCGCCGTCCGTGGTGATCGCATTGACGGCTTCCTCTATGAGTGCTTTTACGAGACGGTCATGTTGCTGCAGTTCTTCCACGGGAATGTCGATGCTGCGGACGCAGCAGACTCGACCATCAAAGTGAGACTTCGCGACCTCGCCTTCGATCATAGGCAGAACATTTTTCATCACGGAAATGATGGCGATTTTGTCAGCCAGCCCCAGTGCGAGATGCATTGCGGGTTCAAAGCCACCAAACACGGGGATATTCACTAACTCGCGTGCGGCTTTGACAGCCGGGTCACCGAAGCAGTTGATGAATATTCCATCACACCCCTCCGCTTCAGCTTCCTTGCATAGGCGAAGTACATCCGGGCCTGCCATAGCTTCGTCATACTCACATTCAATAGACGGTGTACCAACCTTGATCTGGGAAGTACTTAGTTCCGTGTCGGGTGACAGGTACTTGCGAATGTACTTGATCATCTCAGGAGTGATGACCGGGCCAGTAACTGGAATGATATTCTTGATTTTCATAGTTTGTCCCTCCATGTAAAATCACGTTGTTGGCTTTATGCACTAACACCCTTCTTCACAGGGGAAATACTGCCGACCTCATCCTCTACATAATCCGGACCGACGTAGATCTTATCGCTGTTTTTGAAGATTAAAGAGAGCACCAGATAAACCACGGCCGTGGTTACAATGGCATTGATCGCGGCAATGCCCCAATGTACGGTAAAGCCCACCACAACACCGGCGACCCACGCGATCAGAGCCAGCACATTGCAGAAGTGATGTTTCACGCCCTCTCCATAGTGATATTCACCCTTGCGGATAATGAAGTAGTCCACAATGACAATACCTGCCACCGGAGGGATGGCCGTGCCGAGATAGCCGAGAAAGGTTAGGAAGTAGTTGGTAATGCCTAAGGAGCTCAGAACAATGCCCACCACACCGAAAATACCCGTCAGTATATGCTTGTTGGCGCGGGGGAGGATCGTGGTCAGTGCCAATGTGCCAAAGTAGAGGTTGCCATCGTTGGAGGTCCACTGTGCGAACACCAGTATCAGGAGTGCCCAGTAGCCGAGGATCTGCAGCAGTGCGGTAGGCACATCACCAGTCCCGCAGGTGGCACAGGTAATGTAACCAGCCATGGTCATAAAAACGTTGGCGATCAGAAAGCCGCCTACAGAACCCCATGTGGATGCCTTTAAGCTCTTGCCCATTCGTGAAAAATCCGGCTGCAGACAGGCACCAAAAGCATAGCCGCCCACAACTGCCACCACAGCGGTGGGAATGGTCATGCCGGTATAGCTGATGGTGATGCCGTTAAAAGCCTCCAACGAGCCGATTTTGACAATGGCCAAAATGCAGGAAAGCACACACATGACCAGAATAAGTGGACTTGCCCAGTTGGACAACCACTCAATGCCCTTATAGCCGATCAAGGCGGTAGTCATCATCAGAATACCGCCCCAAACGCCGGCAACGGTCTGGCTTGTGATCCAGCCACCGGCCGGAAACATGGCGTGAATTGTCGCGCCGAAGAAGGTGGCTTGGTAGCCAAAGAAGCCCACAGCTACCAGCAGCAGCATTAACGATACGATGTAGGAGCCGATCGTACCAAAAGACTCTCTCAGCAGCATGGACAGGCCAACGCCGGTCTTCGTGCCGACCCAACTCAAAAAGCCGCCCAGTACTGCCAAAATGATAGAGCCAATGACCGTGGCGATAAACGCCTGCGTCAGTGTCAAGCCGCCTACCATTCCGGCACCGATGTAAATGCCGGACAGCGCGATGATTTGTCCCACCAATGTGGCAACAACGCCGTAGTTGCTGCGCCGGTACTCCATAGGCACGGGTGCGGTGGACCAGTCATTTTGCTTTAAATACGTGATTCGCTTTTCTTGATCCATTGTTTCATCCTCCTTACATGATTTTTCTTTTGTTGAGTGCGTACGCTCTAGTGTTATTGTACTTTTTCTGTGCAAAAACTTCTTTATCCGTATAGGCTAAAAACCCCTAGCAAATTTGTCCAAATAGTCGAAAACGAGAAAAGTAATGTAAAGATTGCACAAAAACGCGGCCTCTAATTTAGAAACCGCGTTTTGTTCCGTGGAAAAAGATGAAGATGAAAACACCTCATGCTAGTCTTTCCAGTATCTCTATGACGAGCTCTGCCGTTACGCGAACGCTCTCAATGTCACATGCCTCATTGGGCGAATGGACGTCCGTAAGAGAGGGACCTATGGCAATCATATCCAGATGCGGATTCTTCTCAAAAAATGCACCGCATTCTAATCCGCCGTGTACAGGTTCTACGACCATCTTGTCTCCAGTCACCTCAGCATATACCTCACAGGCCAACGGTACCAATTTGCTGTGCGGGTTCACCGCCCAAGCAGGCACATGATCCTCATGCACACAGGTAAAACCCATGGCCTCTGCCACAAGACGAGATGCCCGCAAAAGCTCCTCCGCTCGATAGGCAACACAACTCCGCTCCATTGCCTCCAGAGTGATGGTCTTTTCATCTATCTTTAGAAAGCCCAAATTTTGAGAACTCTCGGTGAGTGTTTTCACAAACGGGCTCATCGTATTGATATTATTGGGTAGTGTGTTCAGAAGAGCCACCAGCGATCTTCCAATCTCTTGACGCAGTACTTTTGCAGATGATTTTTCGCTGCTGATGGTCAACGTGTAACCCGTTTCAATATCACCAAACGCTGTCACAAAGTCTTTTTCATACGTTCCTAGAAGTTCCCGTACCTGCCGTTCTTTTTCGGCAGGAATCATAATCGTGGCCTCTGCCTGTGCAGGGATGGCGTTTTTCGCCTGCCCCCCACAGAAGTCCGCAATACCGACAGGCACTCCAGCCTCTATCAGTCTGCTTAGCGCAGTAGCTATGCAAACCAGCGCATTGGCACGCCCCATGTTGATGCTCACACCAGAGTGTCCACCCTGCAAACCCTTCAGTACAATCTTCAGCGCACAATCCTTCGCATTCGCGTCTGTCCACTCTGCCTTACGCGTGAAGCTAAGGAAGTCGCCTCCAGCTGCCGAATTGCAAAGGGACCCCAGCCACTCCCAATCCAAGTTAATGAGATACGCGCCGTCCAGATACTTTTCCGGCATGGCAATGGAAGACATCCCATCCTCCTCGTTCACGGTAAGGATAACCCGCAGCGGTCCATGCACCAGTGTATCATCCTCCAACAAATACAGTGCCAGTGCTACACCAATACCGTCATCCGCACCTAAGCTCGTCCCCTGCGCCCACAGGGTCTTGCCGTCGTTTACTACCTTTATTGGGTCATTCAGCGGGTCAAACGCTACACCCTCTGCCGCTACGCAGACCATATCCATGTGAGCCTGAATGATTACACGAGGTGCATTTTCATGTCCAGATGCAGCGGGTTTATCAATGATGACATCGCCAATGACGTCCTGTTCCACGGCAAGACCACGTTTCTTTGCCCATTCTACCAAGTACGCTCCAATTCGTTCTTCATGGTGCGATGGGCGTGGAATAGCAGCGATGGCTATAAATTCCTTCAGCGTAATGTCTAAAGCATTTGTTTTCATTGCGGTACCACCTTTCATATTGATATATTTTTAAGTATACGACTTTCGTCCTGGTTTGTATTGGACTTTTTAGACAGTTTTTGGCGCACTTTTTGAGCTAAACAGCTTAAAGCCCCGTGCCGTTTGTTTCTTCACGGTACGGGGCTCTTCATCAGTATTTCATTTGTTTTTGTGAATGGAGTAGCCGTTTCAGTGCCAGTGCCTTGTATAGGGAGAACACTCCTGGCATTTCAGCAATGTCGTACCCCAACTTTCGCTTTATGTTATTCAGCCTATACTTCACCGTACTTTCATGCACATGGAGATACCTTGCCGTAGCAGCGATGTTCCTGTCCGCATCGATTAAATAGGTGGTCAGAGTGTCGATAGCCGTATCTTCGTCGCGTCCCCGTAAAGGTTTAAGAATAAGATTGTATTTCTCTGGCATGGTTGTCAACCCGCGCAAAGTATTGCAGCAATTTCCAGCAAAGCTGAGTTCGCGCTGTGTCAGCACCGTCTTATGTATATAGATAGATGATGCCGTGGGAAAGTTCTCCTCCAGAAGCAAATAGGTCCTTTTGGCATCTGCAATAGAATCCATTCCGCTACACCATATCAAAATCATGCCCGGATACTGCTCCTGCAAATACTTTGTAAGGCTATCACTCAAGTCCTTATCGAACTCCAAATACTTGTCATCATTCATAAAAGCCACAATGCTGTTGTCAAATGTATCTACGATACCTGTTTTCCTGTTTGCTCGCAGATACTTCTTAATTTCGTATTTGATGTTTACTCTGTCTGCGCTACTGTATGTATACTTTTCTGCGGGTGACGGGCAGATTACCCACATGATACGCAACGGCTGCAAGTCCAAATTTAAAGAACTGGCAAGCCGGTATACTTCATCACTTGGCTCTACCAGCACCATACGCACAAGGTCATCCTGAGTCCTCTTTCGCAAATCACCATCCCAAATGTCGTACGATGATTGCAGTACCTCTGCAGCCTGCACAAGCTTTGTGTCCTCGGTTGTCCCCGCTGCCATGATAGAGAATAAAGTGAAGCGGCTTTTCATTTTCGTAGCAAAAGAGTTTTTGCATATTACATAATTGCAGTCTTTCCAAAGGAAGGTGACGGGAAAATCATCAGACTCGTCTATGTGGTCGTACACGCTGTTACGGAACTCCTCGTTTATAGACATCGGCCAAGGCGCAAAGCCACACTCCTTTCCGTCTTCGTCAACCAACAAAAATGTATATTGGCATCGGTCGCTTAGCAGCCGCAGGATGCCGCTGATACTGCGCTGCTGCTCTCGCATCATGGAAATCTGCCGCAGCAGTTGGGTGGCAAAGCGGGTCTCATTCTGCTGATCTCGGAAGATGTGCATCAGGACCTCTGTGATAACATCGCTATAACGCAGCGAGTAGTCGTTGCGGGGCATAACAATGAGTGGAAAATCCAGCTCGTTTGCAACCTGAACGAGATTTTGGTCTACATTTTCCATGTAGTAGCCCACATAGTAAAGAACGATGGCCGCCTCGCCCACCGCATGGAGCCTGCGAATGGCCTCGCATTGCGCGTCCACATCATCTTTGATTGAAATAAACGCAGTCAGAATAATCTCGTTCCCCAAAAAGAGGGGGTTGGCCATAGCAAACGTTTTGGCATACTCCAGCACGGATACGGTAGAAACGTATTGGTCTAACCCTGCGTGTCCTGCCAGTACCTCCGCATTCCGCAAAGACGGCAGTTTCAAGCAATCTCTAACTGTAATACTCATCGTACTGCACCATCCAATCTTAGTACACTGCATTTTACTTGCCAGTTCGTGTATGCTTTACGTTGTTTTTTGCATGCCACATTCAATTGGCAATAATAGCACTCGTTTATTATGATAGGGCCGCCAATAACAGCCAACAGTGCTAATATTACCACCAACGACCACCTGATTAGTGACTTCTTCATAGAATCACCCCCAATTATACTGGTCAAAATTGCCGCGGAAAAAATGCCCTGCCTTTCGGCAGGGCATTCGTTCTCGTATCTACGCCGCCGAAGTTTACAACACACAACAGCGTTGTATTTTATAATAGCACATTTTGCTGCGGTAGGCAAGAAGTTAGTAAATGTGTACAGAGTTTAGTTGGTTCATGTATCAGCACAGACCTTTAACCTGATTTTGCTTACGATGTTGTTGCTTTTGAAAGGTGGATTGCTTGCAATTACCCCTGTATAGAGTATATACTTAAAAATAAGAGAATTCGACGACCAACGCGGATACGAAAGAGAGACAGTGATCATGACGGTGGAGCCGAAACGACAGAAGCGCCCATACAGTTACTACGAAAAGACCATCAACGAATACAGCTATCGTTCTATGGAGCGAGTGAGCAAAACATGCCCGGAGAAGGTCGAGGCACTTTTGCTCCGGTTTCCGTTTGATGATTCTCAAGACAAACAGCTCCGGCGGGCATTGCGTCGATGCCGCATCTATCCGGGGCAAGGGTGTTATGATGATTGCTACAGTGCGGGAATGCAGGCGTACTTGTATAGCATTCATCGCTGCGCCCTGATGGGTTATACAAATGTGATCGGATACATTGCCAAGATGCAGAGAATTTATTTGATTTGCGCAATCGTTGTTTATCGAGATACGGCATATCTGTGTAAAGAGCATGGGCTTAGAGAAACGCGCCTTGAACAGGTGGGGTATGTGATCGTGTAGAAATTCTTAGCCTATTTCGTTCTGTATCTAAATCCTACATCGTTTCCCATCTGTGACAACATATGTGGAATATAAGGTTTGCGAAAGGGGTTTTGATAGTGAATTGCGGCATGGCTCGCCGACAGGGGCGGATGCGAAACACGGCATATCTGCTGTGCTACTTGCTGACGCTGCTATTGGTGTAGACGATACTGCTCCAACCATCTGATGCGCGGGTACTTGGACTGACTCGCCTTACCGTCGTACTACTGCATTTTTCTCCGGTGGAGATACTGCTTGCTGGCTCTTGCCATGCAGTACATTAGCCGGGAGCAAAGCGAGGCCACATCACCGAATGGTACTGGAGATTGGACGCTCTTTCGCCGCATCTATCTGCCTCAGGTGAAGGACACCACCCATGTTGCGGGAAGGCTGGCCTTTCCGCAACAGTGAGGCATGCACCTACGCTCAAATTAATACCTAATAGGTATCCTTGACTTACAAACAGAGACCTCCCGCTCAAAGGCATCCTTTGCACCGTGTGCCCTTAGAAATTCTTTGACACTGCCTATTCTTTGCTTGCAGCGCCCCAATTTCTGTGCCGCCACAGGTCTTGACCCAAACCGTGACCCAAATGCGGAAACGACCGGGCGGCAGCGGGCGGACACAATGGGCATCCCGCCGAGCCGAAAGTGTGCAAAAGGGGTGGAAAGCGTTGAATACCAACGCTTTCCGCCTCTCATCATATCTTCACACGCAGGAGGTCACTGGTTCGAGTCCAGCAGTCTCCACCAAAAAGTTCCCGGTTTCGTAGGAGACCGGGAGCTTTTTTGTTTATAGGATTATATAATTCTGTATTACATTTGCGCTTTTTGCTTGACCCAAATGCGGACCCAAAAGCCGAAACAATGGGAGAGGGATGGGAACTTATGCTGAGTTTTATGGAACGCGGTGCTCCACCGTACACGACGAAGTTGGTCTCCTATGCAGGGGCGGCACACTGCACTGACCATTTGCCCGGCGCATGGTGCAAGGGCGGTCCGCTGCGGCGGAATATGAGCTGCCGCAGAAGCGCCCAGAGCTGTGGCAGGGCATATCTGTGACAGAAGCACGGACAAAGCACAGCCCGGCATTGCGGAGGCAATGCCGGGCTGTGCCTTTCAGTGGAAAACCAATGCCTGTACCGGGCAATGTCCTACCCGGAGGGATCAGTTTGTATTTCTGAAAAGTGCTGTTGTGGCGATCTCAACAAAAGCATCGATGATCTGTTTGTTGGCAGTCAGACTCCAGGCCGGCGGATCCTGCAGCCAGCCCACCGACACGCTGTAGCTGGCAGATGCGCCCAGGGGAACGATAGCGATCTGTTCCAGCTGCCGCTGCGTGAGCAGTGTCTTCAGAAGATTCTCCGGACACAGGCAGCCCCCTACATCCCGCAGACACAGGCGGACCATGCTGTCTGTATTCTCCGTGCGCGCCGTGATCCATGGCTCATATTTGTCCGCATGATACAGCTGCGTGATGACTGCGTCGGCGCAGTCGCTTTTCCCCTGTGCGACAAACGGAAACACACCCAGCGCACACAGGGAGCCGGAGGCGGAGACCTCAGCCAGCAGGCGGTCCGCATCTGACCCTAGCTGCCGGCTCAGCAGGCTTTTTGTCGCCGCAAAGACAATGTCCTCCCGGCAGAAGTCTACCGTTTGCAGGTGGAAAGCATCCGCGCCGAAATGGGCAATGCCGATATCGATGGCTCCCCCGCGCAGCTTATCGGCAATCTCACAGTCCGGGCAGATCACCATCTGCAGTTCGATCCGAGGGAAGTACTGCCGAAAAACCTCGGCGATCTGGGGCATGATGACAAGACTGCGGGTAGCGGGGCCGCCAATGCGCAGAACGCCGGTATCCTTCTGATCCATGTGTCGGAACTCCGCCCGCAGCTGGGACACATCCTCCTGTATCCGGCGGGCGTAATGAAGAAAGCGCTGCCCGCCGTATGTAAGCTGCAGCGGAACCGTGCGCACAAAAAGGGTGCAGCCCAACTCTTTTTCAAGGGCAGCAATATGGGCACTAAGCGTCTGCTGAGAGGTGTGGAGCTGCTGGGCCGCGCGCGTAAAGCTCAACTCCTTCGCCACTGCTGTGAAGTATTCAAAGCTTGTAAGATTCATAGGCCGGTACCCCCAAACACCGAGATACAATTTTTTCTTGTAGTATACACTAAAAACAACGATTTGACAATTTGCCGCCGTGGAATTATAGTTTTTTCATAAAAAAGCCATTTGATAAAAGGAGGTTCTTATGGAGATTGCCGTTTCTGAATTTGCAGCACGCAGAGAAAAACTAAAAAAATTCATTACCCCGCACAGCTTTATGATCCTCTTTTCCGGAGAGCCCATTCCGGAATGGAATGAGATCAACTATCCCTTCGAGGTAGACAGGAATTTCTTCTATCTTACCGGCATCGATGAGCCGAACTGTGTATTGATCATCGGTGACATGTGGGGACGTGTGGCAGAGCAGCTGTATGTACCTCGCTGCGGCGCATATGACGAGGTCTTTTACGGAAAGACAAAAGATCTGGACTATTACCGCAAGCTGTCCGGCATCCATGCCGTGTCCTATATGGAGGATTTTGAGCCGGCCGTGCAGAGATTTTTCCAACTTTTCGATGCGGAAGTCCTGTACACAGGCTCCGGAAACCGGGCGATCTCGCCATACTCTGCGGAGAATCTCTTTATAGAAAAGATCCGCCGCGCATTTCCGTACTGCCGTATGGAGCCGCTGGCACAGAAGATCTTTGATATGCGCGTGCAAAAAAGCGAGGCTGAGGTGGACTTGGTCCGCCGCGCCATTGAGATCACCGGGCGCGGAATCGACCGCATCATGCGCACATTCTGCCCAGGGATGAACGAGTGTCAGGCCCAGGCCTGCCTGGATTATGAGGTTGCCGCCGCCGGCGGGCGCAGAAGTGCGGCGATCAGCGTTATTGCCGGCGGGAAAAACAACAATGTGCTCCATTATTTTGACAACAACAGCACTGTAAATGATGGGGAATTGCTGCTGATGGATATATGCGTGGACTACGGTCACTACAATTCCGACATCACTCGGACCATTCCCGCCAACGGCGTATTTACGCCAGAGCAGAAGCACTGGTACAACGTGGTGCTGAAGGCGCAGGAGATGATCATCTCCCGCATGGGTCCCGGCATCGCCCGCACCGGCATCAATGACGAAGCAGTTGCCTATGTCTCTGAACAGCTGCTGTCCGCCGGTCTCATCAAGTCTGCCGACTGCTATGATGACCTGGTCCATGAATCCAACGGAGCCAGCGTCAACGCCGTGGACCACTGCATCGGTCTGCTGGCGCACGACGTCAACAGCTTCACAGAGGTGATGCAGCCCGGCATGATCTTTACCGTAGAACCAGGTGTATATCTCAAGGATCTGGGCTTCGGCATCCGGATCGAGGATGATATTCTGATCACGGAAACGGGCATTGAAGTACTCAGCCGCCATATCCCCAAGAGCGCAGACGATATCGAGCGCATTATGGCGGAAGGACGTATCAACAGGAGGTTTGAATAATGAAAAAAGTCCCCAGTACCACAAAGCTGATCATAGGTATCGCGCCGTTGTTCCTCGGCTCCGGCATCTTCGGCGTCACTTCTCCCACATTCCTGATGTCCATTGGTGCCGGCGCGGATGTGCTGGGCTCCGCCTCCTCGTTGGGTCTGATCCTGGCCGTTTTATTTTCCCCCTTCTTCGGCCGTCTGGGCCGTCGGTTTTCAAACCGGAATGCCACATTCACCTGCCTGGTGATCAACGCACTCACCGTTTTTCTGTGCGTCCTTTTCCCCAGCGTTACCTCGTTCACGATCTGCCGCGCGGTGCTGCGCTTCGTGCCCACCTGTGCCGCGGTATGCTCCTATGCCTACCTGATCAATATGTCTGACGGCGACACCGCCAGAAGCCGTGCCATGGTGGCCATGTCCACGCTGTCTATTTCTCTGCCGACTCTGGGTTACCTGGTAGGCGGTTTCCTGGCGGAACGCTCGCCCATCCTTTCTTTCACCGTGGAAGCCTGCCTGATGCTGTTCACCACGCCGCTGATCCTTATGGCCGAGAAAGACAAGCCTTCTTTGGAGAGCCTTGGTTCCATTGTGTCCATCGTGAAACAGGAAAACCCCATCACGGCTTTCTACCGCTGCGTTAAGTGCGCACCCAAAGGCCTGATGCTGTTCTTCCTTCTGCTGGCACTGATCAGCCTGGGCTACACGGCTTTTGACCAGAGCTTCAACTATCACCTGCAGGCAACGCTGAATCTGTCCGCGTCCTACAGCGGCATCGTGCGATGCGTTATCGGCGCTGCCGCCATCCTCACCAACTTCACCCTCGTAATGTGGGTCGTGAAGCGCTTCAACGGCGCCAGCAGCATTTTCATCGCCACGGCTATCTGCGCGGCTGCTTCCCTTCTGTCCATGCTGCTGGATACGCGCCTGTCGTTCATCTGCTTCGGCGCTCTGTTCTACATCGTCATCAATATTGCACTGTCACTCCAGCAGAAGATCTTCGGCGACCTTGTGGCCGGCAATAACAGCGAGCTGATGACCGCAAACAGCAACGTTGTCGATAACCTTGCATCCGCCATTGCCGCTTATGCAGCCGGCATGATCTACGAGGTCAATCCGTCTTATCCGTTCTATCTGGGCGCTGCGGCGTTCTTCCTGGCTGCGTTTATTGCAATCCTGCTCTTTAAGAGAACCGGCAGCCGCGCCAAGGCCAGCGCGGACTAACCCGCATATCCGCCTTGCCTTTCCGAAAAAAATAAGCTATACTGAAATCCATTCTGCTTTAGGAAGGAGAGGATCGCACTGCGCAGGAATCATCGCACATTTTGGATGCTGCTGGGCCTCGCCCCGCTATTCCTCTCGTCGGGGATCAGTGCGGTTGCCACGCCGGTGTTTCTCCGGTCCATCAACTCCGGGACGGAACTCATCGGAATTGCATCTTCTATTGGCTTGCTCCTTTCCATTCTCTTTCCGCCGTTGTTTGGCCGCCTCGGCATGCGGTTTTCCAACCGAAACGCTATCGCGCTGTGTCTGCTGCTGGACGGAGCTGCTTCCCTCATCATATTATCGTTCCGCAATGTGGCCGCGTTCATCGTCAGCCGTGCGCTATCCCGGCTGATTCCCACCTGTGCCGCTGTATGTTCGTATGCCTATCTGGTGCAGATGAGTGACGGAGACGCTGCCAGAAGCCGCTCCATGGTGGCCATGACCACCCTGTCTGCGTCGCTGCCTGCGTTTGGGTATCTGATCGGCGGCTTCCTTGCGGACAGGTCCGTGATGCTTGCCTTTACCGTACAGGCGATTATGATGTTCACAGCAACCCCCATTATCCTGTTGGCGGAAAAGGATATCCCCACGCTGAAGAAATTGGGTTCGGTCAAAACGATCCTCGCACAGGAAAATCCTGTTGCTGCGTTCAAACGCTGTCTGCGGTCTGCTCCGGCCGGGACACCACTGCTCTTTGTGTTGGTTTCAGCCATCAGCATCGGGTATGCCCTGTTTGACCAGAGCTTCATTTACTATCTGCAGATAAGGCTCCACGTTCCCGTTTCTATGAGCGGCGTCGTCAGAGCCGTCATTGGCGCCATTGCCATTCTTGTTAATTTCACGATCACAATGGCCCTGGTACAGCGCTTCAACAGCGCCAAGGCGATCATACCGATCACTTTGCTGTGCGCGGCGGCGTCCGGCTGTGCGGCATTTACCGGAACGGAAGCTGCATTTATCATCGCAGGCGGTCTGTTTTATGCCAGCATCAATGTTCTGTTGGCATTTCAGAACAAAATATTCGGCGATTTTGCCGCCAAGGGCAATAGTGAACTGTTGAGCTCCTGCAATTACACAGTGGATTGCTTTGCCTCTGCTGCCGGGTCTCTGGCCGCCGGCTTCATCTACAACATAGGCCCGCTTTTACCATATGCCGGGGCAGCGATTTTGTACCTGTGTATCCCCGCAGTGGCAGTGATGATTCGTCGTCGGGCCTACTCCTCCTGATGCGTGTTGCCCGTCTTTTCGGGGGCATCGCACTCCATTCAAAAGAAAAGACACGCTTGCGCGTGTCTTTTCTTTTTTCAGAATTTGGCAGCGCATCAGCAGCCGGAGGCGTTATTGCTCTCCGGGGAGTCCTGTTCGGGGGCAGTCTGATTCTCTCGCCGCAGGGCATAATTGGTGCGCGCAATGAGGAACAGGCCCAGCAGGACCAGGCCCGAGCCCACGAGGCTCATGGCATTGACGGGCTCTTTCAGAAAGATGACTCCCAGGAACATCGCACACACCGTGATCAGGCTGCCCAGATTAGAGAAAATCGCCATGGGCAACACGGGCGCACTGTAATTCACCAGGATATTGGCAGCCACGGAGCAGAAAACGCTGAGAAAAATAGTGGCCATGACGAATTTCCCGCTGTGCAGCGCCGCCGCAAACGGCGCCAGGTCTCCCCGGGTGCTGCACAGAGCCACAATCGTAAACACCACCGCGCACGTTCCGATGACAAAATAGGATCGCTCAAAGGCGCTGAACTCCGCAGCCGATCCCTTGTTATAGACCCGATAGAACGCGGCGAACAGGCACGCGCCCAGCACCAGCAGCACGCCGAGGGGCTGCACGGCCCCCATCCTGGATCCCGCGATGGTCACAAGCACCACGCCGGCAATGGGGAGCAGGCACAGCAGGACCTGCTTTCCGGTGGGGTATTCCTTTAAGATCAACGCCCCCAGGCCCATGGCGATAATGGGGACAATGGCCAGCATAACGCCGGAAAAGGTGCTGTTTGAATAATAAATGCCATAGCTCTCGCAGAAAAAATACAGCGGCTCCGTCACGGCAAGGAGGATCAGCGGCCGGAGCTTCTTCCCGCGCAGCCGGATCTTTTCCCAGCCAAAGAGGATCATGAGATTCAGCAGGAGAAAAGCCAGCACAAACCGCCAGGCAAGCTGCACCATGGGGGAGGACTCATTCTGCGCAATGCGGGTAAACAGATAGCTGGAGCCCCAGATGACATTGCCGGCCACGCCGGTGCAAAGCGCCGCCGCTGTGGCATTCTTCCTGCTTCTGATTTCCATATCCCATCCTCTTTCCTGTGGCCAATTCGCCTGCCGCGGCCATTATACCAGCAAACCCCGGGCGTTTGCAAGGGCATTGTCTTCGCCGGGTTCTGAAAAGAGCTCCCGGTTTTCTGTGAAACCGGGAGCTCTTTTATCCGTGGGACCTCTATTACAGGGTGTCGGGTTTCCCCTGGGCCTGCTGCGCCGCCAGAGCGGCGGCCACGAAGCCCTTGAACAGCGGGTGGGGCTTATTGGGGCGGCTCTTGAACTCCGGGTGATACTGCACGCCCACATAGAAGGGCCGGTCGGTCAGCTCCACCGTCTCCACCAGCCGTCCGTCGGGGGACAGGCCCGACAGGGTCAGGCCGGCGGCCGTCAATGCCTCCCGATAGTCGTTGTTGAACTCGTAGCGGTGGCGGTGGCGCTCGGAAATCTGCCGGGCGCCGTAGCAGCGCTCCATGGTCGTGCCTGGGCGGATGACGCACGGATAGCTGCCCAGACGCAATGTGCCGCCCTTATCCACCTCGTCGCTCTGACCGGGCATAAAGTCGATGAGCTTGTGCATGCTCTCCGGATCAAACTCGCCGGAGGTAGCATCCGCCATGCCCAGCACATGGCGGGCGTATTCGATCACCGCCACCTGCATGCCCAGGCAGATGCCGAAATAGGGGATGTTCTTTTCCCGGGCGTACTGCGCCGCCAGGATCATCCCCTCAATGCCCCGGCTGCCGAAGCCGCCGGGCACCAGGATGCCGTCCAGGCCGGAGAGGGTAGAGTCCACCGTCTCCGCCGTGACCAGCTCGGAATCGATCCAGCGGATGCTGACCTTGGCATCCAGGAAAAAGCCCGCGTGGCGCAGCGCCTCCGCCACCGACAGGTAGGCATCGTGAAGCTGCACATACTTTCCCACAAGGCCAATGGTCACGGACTTGCTGCGGTTTTTGATGGCGGAGACCATGGCCCGCCACTCCCGCAGGTCCGGCTCCGGCGCCGGCAGGTGCAGCTCCCGGCAGACCACGGAGGACAGGCCCCGCTCCTCCAGATACAGCGGCGCCTCATAGAGGATGGGGAGGGTCAGGTTTTCGATGACGCAGTCCAGCTTCACATTGCAGAAGCCCGCCACCTTGTGGAAGATGCCGCTGTCCGTAATGGGCTCGTCGCAGCGCAGGACGATAATATTCGGCGTGATGCCCATGCCCTGCAGCTCCTTGACCGAGTGCTGGGTGGGCTTGGATTTATGCTCGCCGGAGGCCTTGAGGTACGGCACCAGGGTGACATGGATGTACAGGGAATTATTCCGCCCCACCTCCAGGCCCACCTGACGGATGGCCTCGATAAAGGGCTGGCTCTCAATATCGCCGATGGTGCCGCCGATCTCGGTGATGACCACATCCGCGCCGGTGCGCTCCCCCACCCGGTAAATGAAGTGCTTGATCTCATCGGTGATGTGGGGGATGGTCTGCACGGTGCTGCCCAGGTACTCCCCCCGCCGCTCCTTAGCAATGACGTTGGAATAGACCTTACCGGTGGTCAGATTGGAGTACTGGTTCAGGTCCTCGTCGATGAACCGCTCGTAATGTCCCAGATCCAGATCCGTCTCCGCGCCGTCCTCCGTGACATAGACCTCGCCGTGCTGATAGGGGCTCATGGTGCCGGGGTCCACGTTGATATAGGGATCCAGCTTCTGCGCCGCCACCTTCAGGCCCCGCGCCTTCAGCAGCCGCCCCAGGGACGCCGCCGTGATCCCCTTGCCCAGACCGGACACCACGCCGCCGGTCACAAAAATAAATTTCGTCATATGCCATCCTCCCGCAAAATAAAAAAGAGGCGCCGACAGGGGGCAGAAACCCCTTGGCGAACGCCTTTGTTCAACAGCGGATATTATACAGCCGCGGACCCTGTTTTGTCAATTCCGAAATGAAGATTTTTTCGGGTCCGGCCCTGTGCGGCTACTTGTAGGTCTTGATAATGTTTTCGGCCGCCTCCCGCTTGGAAATGCGCAGGTCCATGGCCTGCTTTTCTATATACCGGTGCGCCTCCGCCTCCGTCATGCGCAGGCACTCGATGAGCAGCCATTTCGCCCGGTTCACCAGGCGGATCTCCTTGATCTTTTCCTCCACGGTGGCCTGCTTTTCCTGCATCCGGCGCATCCGCTCCCTGGTGGCGCACAGGATCCGCAGGTTCTGCGCCACCATCTGCCGGCTGGTGGGCTTGGACAGGGTGATGACGCCGTAGCCCACCACCTTGGCGTACACGTCGTTATAATGGTCGTTTTTCACCAGCAGCAGGACCCCGGCGCCGCTGGTGCCGCAGATGTCGATGGCCAGCTGCATGCCGAAATCGTCCGGCAGCGGCGTGTTGATGAGCACGATGTCAAACTCCGTGTCGGCCAGCCGCCTGCGCGCCTCCCCGACGCTGCGGACCGTGGCCACCGGCCAATAATCGGTCATGGGGAGCAGCGGCATGACGCTGTTTATAAAGCTGTCCGACGCGGATACGATCAGCACGCTGTATGTTTTTTCCTGAAATACCACACGCTCCCCCTCCTTTCGCCATACGGATCACAAGCGGTTCATTGGCCGCCGAAAGCGCTGAGCACGGAGTCCGGCAGATGCTCCCGGACGAACGCGCTGGCGGATGCCAGGGCAGCGGCCTCCTCAAGGGAGCCTGGAAGCGCCTGCAGGGTCTGCAGGACCTCCGCCGGAGCGGTATAGAGGTTGAAGTCCGACGCGGGCGGAAGGGCCAAGCCCTTTTCGATGCCGTAAAGCCCGGCGTAGATCAGCAGCGCATAGGCCAGGTAGGGGTTCGCCGTCACATCCGCCGAGCGCAGCTCCGCCCGGCGCTGCTCCCCTACGGCGGCGGGCACGCGGATCAACTGAGAGCGATTCTCGTCCGACCAGGT
Source organism: uncultured Oscillibacter sp. (assembly GCA_945868085.1). GTDB lineage: Bacteria > Bacillota > Clostridia > Oscillospirales > Oscillospiraceae > Vescimonas. The sequence continues at coordinate 40,598 of CAMBKF010000010.1, read as the reverse complement.
CACATACCGGGGGGCCTTGTCGTGGCCCAGGCGGCGGTAGGATTCCTCACAGGGATTCAGAAACAGCGTGACCTCCGCGCACTTCTCCAGAACGCCTGCCATGACGGCGGGCAGCAGATCCTTTCCCCCGTCGCCCTTGGCGGAGATGTTGATATGCATGCCGCTGCCGTCCCAGTCCGGAAGGGGCTTGGGCATAAAACTGGCGCACAGGCCGTTCTGGGCGGCTACCATGCGGACCACCGTCCGAAAGGTGATGGCGTTGTCCGCCGCCGTCAGGGGGTCGGAATACCGGAAGTCGATCTCGTTCTGCCCCGGCCCACTCTCGTGGTGGGAGCTCTCGGGCCGGATCCCCATCTGCTCCAGCATCAGGCAGATCTCCCGGCGGATATGCTCCCCCTTGTCATCGGGAGCAATGTCCATGTAGCCGGCCCGGTCGTGAGGGATGGTGGTGGCCTGGCCCAGCTCGTCGATCTTGAACAGGTAGAACTCCATCTCCGCGCCGAAGGCAAACTCATACCCCTTGGCGGCGGCCTGGGCCACGGCGGTCTTCAGAATGCTCCGGGTGTCCCGCTCGAAGGGCCGCCCGTCGGGATAGAACACATCGCAGAACATCCGCACCACCTTGCCCTGCTCCTGCCGCCAGGGAAGCTGGATCAGCGTGGAGGGATCCGGCCGCAGCAGCAGGTCGGAGCGCACCTCGCCGCCGAAGCCCTCAATAGCCGAGGCATCGATGGCGATGCCGTAGGCAAAGGCCCGCGGAAGCTCGCTGGGCATAATGACAACGTTGTGCTGCTTTCCGTAGACGTTGCAGAAGGCCAGCCGGATAAACCGGACATCCTCCTGCTGCACGAACTCGATGACCTCCCTGGGCGTATACTTCACAAGTCCACCTGCTTTCCTTCAATTTGTGACATAGAGCTGTTTATAGGGGTTGCTGCTGTTGGGCGTGATGAGGGTAAAGGGCTGCTGCACCAGCTCATCGCAATTGCCGCCGAACAGCTCGCAGAACGTGTGCAGATAGGTCCATATCCCGTCCAGATCCTTATGGGACGCCGGGCGGGCGATGACCTGCTTGGGCAGCAGGATGTTCTTGCAGTCGGAGCGGAGGAACAGCTTCCCGCCGTGCATGCCCGTGCAGGGGAAATTGCTGACGATGGGGCGGGTGCTCTCGGTCAGGCCCAGGACGACGATGACCCCGCCGGCCTGGTATTCGCCGAGAAAGCTCCCGGCCTTGCCGCCGATGACCATAACGGGCAGCTTGTCGCCATAGGCCTTCATGTGGATGCCGGCCCGATAACCGGCGTCCCCCTGGACATAGAGCTCACCGCCCCGCATGGCGTAGCCCGCCGCGTCGCCGATGCTACCATGAACAACGATCCGCCCGGCATTCATGGTGTCGCCCACGGCGTCCTGGGCATTTCCCCGTACCTCAATGCTGGCGCCGTTCAGATAGGCGCCCAGGGCGTTTCCCGGAGTGCCCGACAGGGTGAGACGGCCCTGCTCCAGCCCCGCACCGATAAATCTCTGCCCGGTGCAGCCGGTGACGGCGGCGTCTCCGGCGCAGTCACGGATGGCCGCGTTCAGTTGTCGGTAATCCAGCCCGGACGCATCAATATTTGTCATTATAACACACCTCCGCGTATTTTGTATATGGAATTTATTCTCCGGCGTGAGAGATACCCAGGATCTCCAGCTCCCGGTCCGTCATGCCGACGCCCCGGAGCATCAGGCGGTTCCCCTTCAGGGCCTCGATGGAGTTGATGCCCATGCCGCCCATCATCTCCTTGATCTCATGCTTCCAGGCGGTGAGCAGGTTCACGAGGCGGGTCTTGCCGGCCTCGATGTCCAGCCGCTTCACCAGCTCCGGGTCCTGGGTGGCGATGCCCCAGCTGCACCGGCCCGTCTGGCAGGTCCGGCACAGGTGGCAGCCCAGGGCCAGCAGGGCGGCGGTGCCGATATAGCAGGCATCCGCCCCCAGGGCAACGGCCTTGACCACATCGGCGGAGGAGCGGATGCTGCCGCTGACGATCAGCGAAACATGGTTCCGAATCCCCTCATCCCGCAGGCGCTGGTCCACAGCGGCCAGGGCCAGCTCAATGGGAATGCCCACCATGTCCCGGATGCGGGTGGGTGCGGCGCCGGTGCCGCCCCGGAAGCCGTCGATGGCGATGATGTCCGCGCCGCTGCGGGCGATGCCGCTGGCAATGGCGGCAATATTGTGTACCGCCGCCACCTTTACGATAACGGGCTTTTTATAATCGGTAGCCTCCTTTAAGGAGTACACCAGCTGGCGCAGATCCTCAATGGAGTAAATATCATGGTGCGGGGCGGGAGAAATGGCGTCTGTTCCCTCCGGCACCATGCGAGTGCGGGAGACGTCCCCAACGATCTTTGTCCCGGGCAGATGCCCGCCGATGCCGGGCTTGGCCCCCTGGCCCATCTTGACCTCGATGGCGGCGCCAGCCTCCAGGTACTGCTTGTGTACGCCGAAGCGGCCGGAGGCCACCTGGACGATGGTATTTTCGCCGTATGCGTAGAAATCCTCGTGGAGGCCGCCCTCGCCGGTATTATAGCAGATGCCCAGCTCCTGCGCCGCCCGGGCCAGGCAGGCGTGGGCATTATAGCTGATGGAGCCATAGCTCATGGCGGAGAACACCACCGGCATGGACAGCTCGATCTGCGGGGGCAGATCGCAGACCAGCGCCCCGTTTTCATCCCGCCGGATGCCGTCTGGCTTTCTCCCCAGAAACACACGGGTCTCCATAGGCTCCCGCAGGGGATCCACCGGGGGATTGGTCACCTGGGAGGCGTTGACCAGGATCCTGTCCCAGTAGACCGGGTAACGCTGGGGGTTTCCCATGGAGGACAGCAGCACGCCGCCGCTGCCCGCCTGCTTATAGATCTCCTGGATGGTATCCGCCGACCAGTTGGCATTTTCCCGGAAGGCGCAGTCGCTTTTCCGGATCTTCAGTGCATGGGTGGGGCAGAAGCAGACACAGCGCTGGCAGTCCACGCACCGGCTCTCGTCGGCGATCATGCAGCCCTTTTTCTTATCAAAATGATGCACCCCGTTGGCGCACTGCTTTTCGCACAGGCGGCAGTTCGTACACCGGTCGCGGCTGCGGACCACCTCAAACTGCGGATAAATATAGTCGATGCCCATCAGAATTTTCCCTCCTTTACCCGGACGATCACCGGCTCTCCTCCGGCGGGCGCATAGATGTGCTCCACGTTGGGCTCCATGACGCGCATGGCCGCCTCCTCGCTGGCGATGAACACCTTGTCATCCTTTTCGCCCACCACCATACTGCGCAGCTTCAGCCGGTCATTGAGTGCCATGAGTCCGCCCTCAAACCCCAGGATAATGGAAAACGGGCCGGTAATAAGCAGGCTGGAGAACACCTTGCGCAGGTACCGCAGCTTCTCCTGCTCCTGGGGCGGCCGCCTGTCGATGGTGGACCAGAAGGGCGCCGCGATCACCGAGGCCAGCTCCTCCAGGGACAGCTTCTGCTTGCGCAGCAGATAATCCGCTATATAGGTAATGACCTCCGTATCCGTCTGCAGGGTACATTTATAACCGAACATCTCAATGAAGCGCCGGTTGGTGTCGTAGGAGGAGATCTCTCCGTTATGCACAATGGAGTAATTCAGCAGGGCAAAGGGATGGGCGCCGCCCCACCAGCCGGGGGTATTGGTGGGGTAGCGGCCATGGGCCGTCCAGCTGTAGGCCTCGTATTCCTCCAGGCGGTAGAAATATCCCACGTCCTCCGGGTAGCCCACGGCCTTGAACACACCCATGTTTTTGCCGCAGGAGAACACATACGCGCCCTTGATCCGCGTGTTGATGGCCATTACGGCCCGGGTCACGCACTCCTCCTCGTCGATCTGCATGGACGCCAGGGTGCTGCGCAGAGGCGAAACAAAGAATCGCCAGATCAGCGGCTCATTGGTGATGGCCGGGATGGTGCGGATGGGGATGCGCTCCAAGTGGACGATCTCCATGGTCTCCCGCAGGAAGGCTTCGCAGCTTTTGCGGGCGGCCAGATCCTCCAGGAACATGTGCAGGGCGAAGAAGTCCTTGTACTCCGGGTAGATCCCGTAGGCCGCAAAGCCGCCCCCCAGGCCGTTGGAGCGGTCGTGCATGGGCTTCATGCTCTCTATGATCTTTTCTCCCGACATGCGCTTACCATCTCTTGAGATGACCGCGGAAATGGCGCAGCCTGACGGGATCCGTATCTGACCTTCCAGTTTACTCATATTACCAACTCCTAAATAAAGAAAAAACGGCAGCATTATGCAAGAGAGTGCACTCTCTCTTGCAGAACACCGTCGTTCAAACGTAGTATATACTTATTTTTTGCATTATTCAATCTGTCATATTGCAAAAAATTGATTTGTGATTTGTTTGACAATCCGGCGATTTGCGCAAAAATGCAGAAAATTTGTTTTTTGTGATTGACATTTGAAAACGCCGGGTGTATATTCGGCCATGTGATGAGACACTGGCGTCTCGGAGGGGATAGTCCCGCCCGGACGCAGTGTCTCCTTTTTTATTTTCACAGAAAGGAACAAACTGCTATGACGACTGTACCGGAATACTTTGGAAGCTTGGTTTTTGATACCCGGGTGATGAAGGCCCGTCTATCCGCGGATGTATACCGCTCTCTGAAGCAAACCATCCAAAAGGGCGCAAAGCTGGACCCGTCCGTGGCCAACGCCGTCGCCGCGGCCATGAAGGACTGGGCAGTCGAGAACGGCGCCACCCATTTTACCCACTGGTTCCAGCCCATGACCGGGATCACGGCGGAGAAGCACGACAGCTTCATCTCCCCCGCCCCGGACGGCGGCGTAATTATGGAATTCTCCGGCAAGGAGCTCATCAAGGGCGAACCGGACGCCTCCTCCTTCCCCTCCGGCGGCCTGCGCGCCACCTTTGAGGCCCGGGGCTACACCGCCTGGGATCCCACCAGCTACGCCTTTATCAAGGGTAAGACCTTGTGCATCCCCACAGCCTTCTGCTCCTACGGCGGGGAGGCTCTGGACAAGAAAACGCCCCTGCTGCGCAGCATGGAGGCGCTGAACACCCAGGCCCTGCGCATCCTGAAGCTGTTCGGCAACGACAGCGTCAAGCGCGTGCTTCCGTCGGCGGGCGCGGAGCAGGAATATTTCCTCATCGACAAGGCCATGTACGAAAAGCGCCATGACCTGATCTATACCGGCAGGACCCTGTTCGGCGCCAAGCCCCCCAAGGGCCAGGAGCTGGACGACCACTATTTCGGCGCCATCAAACCCCGAGTGGCGGCCTATATGGAGGAGCTGAACCGGGAGCTGTGGAAGCTGGGCATCCTGGCCAAAACGGAGCACAACGAGGTGGCCCCCGCCCAGCACGAGCTGGCCCCCATCTACACCACCACCAACATCGCCACCGATCAGAACCAGCTGACCATGGAGATCATGCAGAAGGTGGCTGCCAAGCACGACCTGGTATGCCTGCTCCATGAAAAGCCCTTTGCCGGCGTCAACGGCAGCGGCAAGCACAACAACTGGTCCCTCTCCACCGACACCGGCGTCAACCTGCTCTCTCCCGGCGAGACGCCCTATGAAAACGCCCAGTTCCTGCTGTTCCTGGCGGCCGTCATCCAGGCGGTGGACAATTACCAGGGTCTTTTGCGGGCTGCCGTGGCCACCGCCGGCAACGACCACCGTCTCGGCGCCAACGAGGCGCCCCCCGCCGTGGTCTCCGTCTTCCTGGGGGATGAGCTGACGGCCATTCTGGAGGCCATTGAAACGGATACCGCCTACTCCGGCGTAGAGAAGAAGAAGCTGAAGCTGGGTGTGGATGTGCTGCCGCGCTTCTTCCGGGATACCACCGACCGCAACCGCACCTCGCCCTTTGCCTTCACCGGCAACAAATTCGAGTTCCGCATGCTGGGCTCCAGCAATTCCATCGCCTGCGCCAACATCATGCTGAACACGGCCGTGGCCGAGTCCCTGCGGCTGTTCGCCGACGAGCTGGAGGGCGCCGCCGACCTGAGCGCGGCCCTGCACGATCTGATCCAGCGCACCATCAAGGAGCACAAGCGCATCATCTTCAACGGCAACGGCTACGACGACGCCTGGATCCAGGAGGCCACGAAAAACCGCGGCCTGCTGAACCTGCGGACCACCCCGGACGCCATCCCCATGCTGATCCAGAAGGACAACATGGATATGCTGGTGCGCCACAAGGTCTACACGGAGTCCGAGCTGCGCTCCCGCTACGAGATCCAGTTGGAAAACTACTGCAAGACCGTCCGCATCGAGGCGCTGGCCATGGTGGATATATCCAGGAAGGAGATCCTGCCGGCTGTGGAGAGCTACGTCTCCAGCCTGGCCTCTGCCGTCGGCGTGAAAAAGGCCATCGACGCGGAGCTTCCCTGTGGCTACGAGAAAAAGCAGCTGCGCAAGCTGGCCTCCCTGGTGGATGCCATCGATGATCGGGTGGACGGTCTGGAGGAAAAGCTCATCCGGCTGGATACTCTGTCCGACTCCACGGAGGAGGCAGCCTTCATCCGGGATGAGATCCTGCCCGGAATGGGCGCCCTGCGCGCCGCCGCCGACGAGGCCGAGACCCAGACCGCCGCCGGCTACTGGCCCTTCCCCACCTACGGCGACCTGCTGTTCGGGGTGAAATAAATACATATTATACGGATAGAAAAGGCATCCGGACAGGCATCCTGCCCGGATGCCTTTTTACTTGTGCGGCCGAATGGGAAGCCGGTGTAGATTTTTCCCAAATTGCAGAGAAAAAAGCCGTGGGTTTTTCTGCCGGTTCGTGTATAATGGGATAGAAAGAAAAACCGGGAGGGGGCGAGGGCGTGGAACAGGAGATGATCCGGCGGCTGCTGGCGCGGGAGGAGGCCGGAATGGCCGATCTGCTGCTGCACTATGGACCGCTGATGCGCTATATCATTGCGCCCATTCTGCCGAACCCCCAGGACCGGGAGGACTGCCTCTCCGAGGTGACGCTGCGGGTTTGGGAGAAAATCCAGCAGTACGACCGAAAGCGCGGCAGCTGGAACGCCTGGCTGACGGCCATCACCCGCAACACGGCCCTGAACCACGCCCGGAAAGCCCTGGGCAGCAGCGCGGAGGAGCTCCCGGAGGACACCCCGGCGGCGGGACACACCCCCGAGGAGGCGGTGCTGCAAAGGGAGCGGCAGGAAGCCGTGCGGGATGCTCTGGAGCGCCTTCCCTACCGGGACCGGATCCTGTTTTACCGAAAATATTACTACATGCAGCCCACGGCGCAGATCGCCGCCGAGCTGGGCATGACGGAGCGGGCCGTGGAGGGGAAGCTCTACCGGCTGAAAAAGCAGCTGCGCAAAATACTGGGAGGTGAAGGCCATGCGCAATGAGGGTTGGCGCCATATGAATGACATTGACCTCAAAACCGTTTTCTCCGAGAGCTTTTCCGCCCTGCCGCCGGAGGAGGTGGTGAGAGATGTGACCCCCTGGAAGCGGGCCATGAACCGGGTGCTGCTCGGCATGGTACTGGGTACCATCACCCTGAACTTTTGGTATCTGAATTACATCCTGCCTGCCGCGGGCATGGTGCTGTGCCTGCTGGGCCTGCGGGCCCTGCGGCGGGAAAACGGGTATTTCACCGCCTGCTTTGTGCTGATCCTCCTGCGGTGTGCGTGCTTCTTCCCGACGCTGATCCTGAACACCATCTCCCTCCGGGACGAGTTCTTCCCCGACTACATTGTGGACGCCCTGGGCCAGGCCGCCCTGGCGCTGCAGCTGTTGGGCCTATTCTGCCTGTGGCTGGGGCTGCGGGCGGTGCAGCAGAAGGCGGGTCTGCCGCCCCGGGCGGGAGGCGTCCTGGCGCTGATGGTGTGGTATGGCGTGGTGTATTTTCTGGCCCTGATCCAGTACCCCGGGCTGATCCTGCCGCTGCTCCTGCTGGTCGCTTTCATTTTCATCCTGCGCAGCATCTGCAAAACCACCAAGGCCCTGAGCGAGGCCGGGTACACCATGCACCCGGCGCCGGTGAAAGTGCCGGACCTGTGGGTGGTGCTGATTTTGGCCGCCGTGCTGGTGCTGGGCTGCGCCGCCGGGTATCTGTTCGGCACCCAGCACCCCATGGACTGGCAGCCGCTGAAGGAGACCCAGACGGCGGAAACGGCGGAGATCCGGGCCCATCTTCTGGACCTGGACTTCCCGGAGATTATCCTGAACGACCTGGCGGAGGAGGATCTGGCCGCCTGCGCCGGTGCCCTGCGGGTGGATGTGGAAAGCAATGTCTACGCCCCGTGCATGGATGACAGGAAGCTGCAGTCCTCGGGCAAGCGCCTGCGCATGACCAGCATTGCCGTGCAGATACCCGGCGAGAAAGAAACTTGGGTCATCATGCATCATTTCCTCTGGGAGAAAGGACCCGATTTTTTCGGCACGGACTGTCTGCAGATTTGGCCTGCGTACCAAGTTGAAGCCCGCGGCTGCGCCAGGGGTGGTGATTTCACCGGGCGGGTGCTCTACGACCAGGACGGGCAAACCTATGCCGCCCCCTTCTATTTTCTGGGAGAGGCCAGCAGCACGAACAGGGGCTCCATGTACAGGGACACAACGCAGCAGACGGACATTTTCGCTGGCTTCTCCCTGCCCCGGGAGGGCGAAAACCGGCGGGGATATCTGACCTATACCATGTTCGCCGCAGAAGAGGATTACTTTATTACCAGCTACTTCTGCTACACCCACCAGCATACCTGGTTCCAGTATCCCGCCACCACGGCTTTGAACGCACAGATGGCATCTCCCTCCTCCAACTATATAGGGCCCTTTGCAAGAGAGATGACCCAGCTGCACTCTCTCTCGGCGGAGCCTATGCAGCGTTGGGATTGAGAAAAATTATAAGAAAAAGCCAAGTCCTCAGGCTTGGCTTTTTCTTGGTTTCATCCTTTCAGCAGTACCCGGGCCAGGCGCAGGGGCGGTGGGCTTGACAACCGCCCCGTTTTCGCCTACAATACAGCCAAGCTCCTGACGCCAAAAGTCCTTCTTGCGGCGGAAGATGCGCCATAGAGAGAATTGCCCGCCTCCGGCGGGTCTTGTGGCCGTGTCGCAGAGCGATGCGGCTTTTTTGCCGCGAAAAATCATCCGGGAGGTATCACATGGAAACAAGAGTCGCCCTCATCGGCATCATTGTGGAGAAGGAGTCGTCGGTGGCCCAGCTCAACGAGCTGCTGCACCAGTACGGCCGCTACATCATCGGCCGCATGGGCCTGCCCTACCGGGAAAAGGGCGTGAACATCATCTCCGTGGTGCTGGATGCGCCCCAGGACGCTATCTCCGCCCTCAGCGGCAAGATCGGCCGGCTGGAGGGGGTCAGCGCCAAGACCCAGTATTCCCATGTCATTACCCCCGCGGAAAACTGAAACAAAGGAAAGGAACCCCACTATGAAAAAGATCACTTCCCTGCTGCTGGCCCTGGTCATGGCACTGAGCCTGGCCGCCTGCGCCGTGCAGCCCCGCCAGGAGGAATACCAGTCCGTGAACATCCGCCTGGGCGGCCTGAAGGGCCCCACCTCCATGGGCATGGCCAAGCTGCTGGACGACGCGGAAAACGGCCTCACCGCCAACACCTACGAGTTCACCATGGCCGCCTCCGCCAACGAACTGACCCCCAAGCTCATCCAGGGCGAGCTGGACATCCTGGCTGTGCCCGCCAATGTGGGGGCCATTCTCTATAACCAGACCCAGGGCCAGGTGCAGCTCATCGCCGCCAGCACACTGGGCGTGCTGTACATTGTGGAAAAGGGCGGCGAGACCGTGACGGATGTGAAATCCCTGGCCGGCAAGACCATTTATGCCACCGGCAAGGGCGCCACCCCCGAATACGCCCTGACCTATCTCCTGGCCCAGAACGGCCTGACCCCGGGGGAGGACGTCACCGTGGAGTGGAAGAGCGAGCCCACGGAGATCGTAGCCCTTATGGCTCAGGAGGATCACGCCATTGCCATGCTGCCCCAGCCCTTTGTCACCGTGGCCCAGGGCCAGCTGGAGGGGCTGCGGGTGGCTATGGACCTGTCAGCGGAGTGGGACAAGCTGGGCGTTGACAGCCGCCTGGTCACGGCGGGCCTGCTGGTGCGCAAGGCCTTTGCCGATGAGCATCCCGAGGCCGTGGCCAAGTTCCTGGAGGAGTACGCCGCCAGCACCGACTACGCCAACACCCACGCCGCCGAGACCGCCCCTCTGGTGGAGAAGCTGGGCATCGTGAAGGCCGCCGTGGCGGAGAAGGCCCTGCCCGGATGCAACCTGGTGTGCATCACCGGCCCGGAGATGAAAACTGCGGTGAGCGGCTACCTGCAGACCCTGTATGACCTGAAGAGCGAGGCCGTAGGCGGCGCTATGCCCACGGACGGCTTCTATTGGCTGGGCGCATGAGACAGGGACGCTGGCAGAAGCTCTTAGCCGCGGCGCTGGCCCTGGCGGTATGGCAGGGGGCGTCCATGCTGGTCCACTCCCCCATTCTGCTGCCATCACCGCTGCGGGTGGCGGCGCGATTGGCCGCTCTGGTGCTCACAGCGGATTTTTGGAGTACCATCGCTTTCAGCCTGGTGCGCATTGCCGGGGGCTTTCTGCTGGCGCTGATAACGGCCACGGCGCTGGCCTTGGCGGCGGGACGGTTTTCCCTGGTGGAAATTCTGCTGCGGCCCTATGTGCTGGCCATCAAGTCCGTGCCGGTGGCGTCGTTCATTATCCTGGCGCTCATATGGCTGCGGACCTCTCAGCTGTCGCTGTTTATCTCGTTTCTCATGGTGTTCCCGGTGCTGTACACCAACGTGCTGGCAGGCATCCGCAGCGCGAACGGGCAGCTTTTGGAGATGGCCCGGGTGTTCCGGGTGCCCTGGTCCCGGCGGCTGCGGATGATCTACCTGCCGGCGGTAGAGCCGTTTTTGCTGGCAGGCAGCGCCACAGCCCTGGGCATGAGCTGGAAGGCCGGGGTGGCGGCGGAGGTCATCGGCGTGGTGGGCGGCTCCCTGGGCGAGCGGCTGTACGATGCAAAAATTTACCTGATGACGGCGGACCTGCTGGCCTGGACGGTGGTGATCGTGGCCCTCAGCGCCGGGTTTGAAAAGCTGATACTGTGGCTGCTGGGTTGGGCCTTTCGCCGGATGGGAGGTGCGCAGGCATGAAAATTGAGCACCTGTGCAAGTCCTTCGACGGAAAAGTCGTTTTGGAAGATGTATCCCTGCACCTCCCGGACGGGGCGGTGGTTTGTCTCATGGCCCCCTCGGGCCGTGGCAAAACCACCCTCCTGCGGTGCATCGCCGGGCTGGAAAAGCCCGATGGCGGGCAGATCACAGGCCGTCCGGAGCGGATAGGCTATGTGTTTCAGGAGGACCGGCTATGCGACGGATTTTCCGCCGTGGACAACATCCGCCTGGTCACGGGCCGGGCCGTGAGCGAAAGCGAGATCCGCCGGCACCTGGAGGAATTGGGCCTGGCGGGCAGCCTGGACCAACCGGCCCGGGAGCTCTCCGGCGGCATGCGGCGGCGGGTGGCCATCGGCCGGGCCGTATGCTATGGCGGCGGACTTCTGCTGCTGGATGAACCCTTCAAGGGCCTGGATGATGCAGCCCGGCAGCAGACGGCGGACTACATCCTGCGGCACCGGAGCGGAGCCGCCATTCTGTGCGTGACCCACGACAAAGAGGACGCCGCCGCCCTGGGCGGGGCAGAGATCGTGACATTTTGATTGGTATTTTTAACCATAAATACCCCGGGAGGAAGCGCCCATACAGGCACTCCCTCCCGGGATATTTTAATTTTTGTAGGGCGGGGCCCATGTGCCCCGCCCTACCATATTGTTTCTTCGCCTTACTCCAGCGGCTCGTCCAAAGCCTCCAGCCGCTCCACGATCTCGTCGGCCAGGTCCTCCAGGGCTTCGTGCTCCTCGGCCCAGGCCACAAATTCCTCGCTGGTCTCATCCTGGGGTTCGTCTTCGTCCATGGCCTCCAGCTCTTCGCGGACGTCCGCCAGGTACGCCCGGAGCTCCTCCGGCTCCATGGTGGACGGGTCCCGGTACAGATCCATTTTCATCCCCTCCTTGCATTTTCTTTGCCCCGATTGTGCCACATCTGCGGCGATATTGCAAGCCCTATGCATCTTCCAAGCAAAAAAGGAGCCTTTCCGAGAGGAAAGGCTCCTTTTTGTGTTACTTCTTCAGGCGCTTGTCGCTGTGGATGGCCAGCTTCGTGCCGATGGTCTGCAGCACCTGCACCAGCAGCACCAGCAGGATCACGGCCACCAGCATCACCAGGTACTTATAGCGGTAATAGCCGTAGTCGATGGCGATCTTGCCCAGGCCGCCGCCGCCGATGATGCCGCTCATGGCCGAGTAGCCCAAAATAGTGGTCAGGGCGATGGTCACATTCTGCAGCAGGCTGGGGACGCTCTCGGGGATCATCACCCGGCAGATGATCTGCACGGGGGTGGCGCCCATGCTCTGGGCCGCCTCCACGATGTTGGGGTCCACCTCCCGAAGGCTGCCCTCCACCAGTCTTGCGATGAACGGGAAGGCCGCCACCACCAGAGGCACGATGGTCGCCGCAGTGCCAACGGCGGTGCCGATGATGAGCCGGGACAGAGGGAACACCATGATCATCAGGATCAGGAACGGCACGGACCGCAGCAGATTGATGATCACATTCAGCACATGGAGCACGCCCTTAGGCAGGGGCAGCACGCCGCCCTTTTCGCCCACCACCAGCAGCACGCCCAGCGGCAGGCCGATGACCGTAGCCAGGAAGGTGGAGAGCAATGTCACATAGAGTGTTTCCCAAATGGCAAAGGGGATCTGGGGCAGCACCGTTTGCAGGTCCGCCAGGGATTCCGCAGAAAACAGGTCACTGTACATTGTGGTCCACCTCCTCTACCTGAATGTTGGGATATGCTTTGATAAAGTCCACAGCCCGGTCAAACTGGGCGCTGGGGATGCCCAGGAGCATGCTGCCGTAGACCTCCCGGGACAGCTGCTGGGTGCTGGCGGAGATGACATTGCAGTAGATGCTCTCCTCTGCCGCCAGGCGGGCCACCAAGGGGATACCGGTGGTCTGGCTATCCCGGAAGATGAGCCGCACACGGCGCTCCGCCGCGGGGTCAGACACCAGGGCGTCGGCCCCGCTGGGGAACACCAGCCGCCGGCCGGCGGCGGACTTGGGGGCGGCGAACACCGCCGAAACCAGGCCCTCCTCGGCCACCTCGCCGCCGTCCAGAATGGCGACCTTGTCGCAGATCTCCTTCACCACGCTCATCTGATGGGTGATGATGACCACGGTGATGCCCAGCTCCCGGTTCAGCTCCCGGATCAGCTGGAGGATCTGGTGGGTGGTGTTGGGGTCCAGGGCGCTGGTGGCCTCGTCGCACAGCAGCACCTTGGGATTGGTGGCAAGAGCACGGGCAATGGCGATGCGCTGCTGCTGGCCGCCGGAGAGCTGGGCCGGATAGGCGCCGGCCTTGTCCGGCAGGCCTACTAGCTCCAGCAGCTCCCGGGCCCGCTTTTCAGCATCGGCCTTTTTCATGCCGCTCAGCTCCATGGGGAAGCACACATTGCGCAGGCAAGTGCGCTGCATCAGCAGGTTAAAGTGCTGGAAGATCATGGTGATCTCCCGGCGGGCCTGGCGCAGCTCCTTGGAGGACATCTTCTCCAGCTCCTGCCCGTCTACCCATATCTCACCGGAGGTGGGGCGCTCCAACAGGTTCATGCACCGTACCAGGGTGCTCTTGCCGGCGCCGCTCATGCCGATGATGCCGTAAATTTCGCCTTTTTCGATCTTGAGGGAAACATCCTTCAACGCTTCCACTTCTCCCCCAGCGGAGTCAAATGTTTTACATATGTGTTTAAGCTCGATCACGATTGTTTCCCTCCTTCCTATCTTACTTCTTCAGCGCGTCCAGGCTGGTCTGCTTGCCGCCATAGAGGCCCATGGGCTCCACATGGATGGTGGCGATGGATACCAGGTGCGTACCCTGCTCGGCGTTGAAGTCCTCCAGGTAGGGCAGGTGCTGGAAGTAGTTGGCGTCCACGGTGCCGTCGTCTACCACGGTGTTGGGCACAACATAGTCATTGTAGGTCTGGATGTCCAGGGTGATGCCCTTGTCGGCCAGGATGGTCTTGGCGATCTCCAGGATCTCAGCGTGGGGGGTGGGAGAGGCGGCGATGGTGATGGTGGTGCCGTTCAGGGCAGCGTAGTCAACGGAGGAATCATAACCGTCGGTGGGGTTGGTGACGGTGCTCACCACGGAGCCGGCATACTTCTGGGCGATGAAATCAGCCACCTGCTTGCTCTCCAGGGCGGCCTTCAGGGCCAGGATCTTGGGCTCGTTCTCATTGCCTTCCTTCACGCAGAGGATATTGCCGTAGGCGGAGGAGGAACCCTCAATGGCCAAGGCGTCCTTCAGGGGATTCAGGCCGGCGTTGATGGCATAGTTGGAGTTGATGACGGCGTAGTCCACATCCTGCTTCACATTGGGCAGCTGGGCGGCCTCAGCCTCCACGATCTCCACATTGTAGGGATTCTCCACGATGTCATTCTTGGTGGCGGTGATACCGGCGCCGTCCTTCAGCTTGATGATGCCCTGCTGCTCCAGCAGGAGAAGGGCGCGGGCCTCGTTGGTGGTGTCGTTGGGGACAGCGATCTGAATAGTGGTGGATTTCTTACCGCAGCCGGTAAGGGCCAGGGCCAAGGTCAGCACAACGGCCAGGACCAGGGCGGTGAGCTTGGTAGTCTTTTTCATGGTTTTGTTCTCCTTTTTATTTGAAATAAATTGAATTGGTCGAAAGTCTTTTCGGTTGCGTCTTAATTTACCTGTTCGTGCCCGGAGGACACATTCGCCAGCCGGCGCAGTAGAGGGTGTATAACTTTTTCATTTCGTGTTCCTCCTTTGCGGAAAAAATAAACAGCGGGAAGCCAAGTGACTTCCCGCTGTGATAAACGAACCGTGCGGCTTCAGGAAAACCGCTCAGGCATTTTGGGAAAGCAGATGGCTGTTATGGGCGCAGGAAAACATGCACATGCACATGGGCATGCACATCTCCATCATCATGCTGCTGCTCAAAAACCGCTTCATGCTGCTTTCTCCTTTCCTCTGTTTTCTGATGTGGGCATAGTACACCCAAGCTCTGCATCTGTCAACCGTCTTTTTGCTTTTTTGTCGATTTTTCTAAAAAAGGAAAAATCCTTACCCTATTATTTGTGTATTGGTTAAGGCTTTTTCTGCCTTTTTGGGACGGCCGCGGAAAAAACCATAGCAATTCCACACATAGTATGGTATACTGATTTTATCTGTAAAGGATTTTGAAAGCTCGAGGTATGGCCATGGATAGACAATTTCCCCGCCTGGTAATCCGGCGGGACAAGCTTCGCAACAATTTCACCCAGATCATTTCCCGCTGCAGGGCCTGCGGCATCAGCGTGGCCGGTGTGGTCAAGGGTGTCAGCGGTCTGCCGGAGATTGCCCGACTCTATAAAGAGTGCGGCGCGGCGCAGCTGGCCACCAGCCGACTGGAGCAGATCGAGCTTTGGCGCAGAGAGGGCGTAGACGGCCCCTTCCTGCTGCTGCGTGTGCCGGGCATGAGCGAGCTGGAGAGTCTGCCCCGCCTGGCGGATTATTCCCTGCAGAGCGATGTTTCCACCCTGAATGCCCTGGAGGATGTCTGCGCCCGGCAAAATCTCACCCACAAGGTCATCCTCATGGCAGATCTCGGTGATCTGCGAGAAGGCTTTTGGGACAAGGAAGAAATGGTCCGTGCCTGCTGCCATGTGGAGCGGGAGCTGCCCCATCTGATCCTGGCCGGCGTGGGTGTAAATCTGGGCTGCTACGGCTCCATTGTCCCCACCCCCGCCAACCTGGGGCAGCTGGTGGACATTGCCCGGGCCGTGGAGGAACGCATCGGCCGCAAGCTGGAGATCGTCTCCGGCGGGGCCACCAGCAGCTATCCCCTGGTGCATAGGGGCGCCATGCCAGAGGGCATCAACCACCTGCGCGTGGGCGAGACGGCGCTGCTGGCCAAGGACCTGCAGGTGGACTGGGGCATCGGCGACATGGAGTACCTGCAGCGCGGCACCATGTACCTGGAGGGCGAGATCATCGAGCTGCGGAAAAAACCCACCTACCCCGTGGGCGAGACCATGATCGACGCCTTCGGCCGCCGCCCCACCTATGTGGACCGCGGCACGCGGCTGCGGGCTCTGGTGGCCTTCGGCCGGGCGGATGTGGGCGACCTGGAGAGCCTTATCTGCCGGGAGCCGGGCATGGCCGTCATCGGCGGCTCCTCCGACCACTGCATCGTGGACGTGGAGGACTGTCCCCGGACGCTGCAGGTGGGCGACATCGTGCGCTTTGACCTGTGCTACAGCCACATGCTCTACGCCACCAGCCGGGACGATGTGGCCGTCGTTTACGCTGACGCTTGACGGTATTGCCGTTTCGCATATAGGATACCATCAAATATTTTTTAGGAGGAAATTCCATTGAACGAAAGCAGTTTTTCCATTTTTATTGTGCAGGCGTTTTTGGCCCTGTTCACCTTCTTTGTGGCGGCGCCCTGTGTGCTCAATGCCATCTCCACCTTCACTGTGCAGGCGCGGCTGGCCAAAGCCATGGTCGAGGAGGGCGTTATCACGGAGGCGGACCGGCGCCTGCTCCAGCCGAAGAAGCAGGTCGCCGGCGTGGTCATCTCGGTGATCCTGGTGGGTGCGCTGGTGGCCGTTGCCGCCCGGACAGCCCCCTACGGCTACTTTAGCTGTGGCATCGCGGCCATCGCAGGCGCTTTGAAGTATCGGCGCATTCTGGAGTTTAACAGCCTTACCGTTTCCCGCTTCAAGAATACCTATCAGAGTGTCATGAACACCGGCAAGTACGATCAGTATGTGAAAAAAATGTTCTGATTTCAGACCGCAGAGGGCGGCGCGCATTTGCGCGCCGCCCTTTTTGCATGCCGCTTATATTGGTTTGAACGGTGTCCCTCCCCCGCCCCGCGGCAGTCAAAAGCCATCCTGACGGGGTTGCACTTCCACATCCCCTACCGGACCATGCGCAGCCGCGAGAGCGCCCACAGCATGGCACAGTAAAAGCACAGCAGGTCCGGTGGTGGAGGCGGCCCGTGCGGATATGCGGCAGCCCGTGCGGCGGCCACCGGTTGGGTGCGGTGGACGGGATGCGGCAGCCGTGCATCCCCCTGCAAAAAAAGAGACGCCCGAAGGCGTCTCTTTTTATTGTAAGTATGTAGACAAGCTATCTCTTACTTGTTGGCATACAGGGCCTTGTTGGCCTCAGCCATCTCAGCAAAGATGCCAGCGTGCTTCTTGGCCACGAAGCTCTTGATAACAAGCAAAGTAGCGATCATCAGAGCCACAGCAATGATCATGCAGATGACCACGTTCTGCAGCAAACCAGCGATGAGGAAACTGACGAAGGAAACGGCAGCCACGGTCACGCCGTAGGGCAGCTGGGTGGACACATGGTTCAGGTGGAAGCAATGAGCACCGGCAGAGGCCATGATGGTGGTATCAGAGATGGGGGACAGGTGGTCACCGCACACGCCGCCGGCACAGGAAGCAGCCAGGCCGATGGACAGCAGGGTGATCTGGTCGGTCCAGTCAAACACAGCGCAGACCAGCGGGACCATGATGCCGATGGTACCCCAGGAAGTACCGGTAGCAAAACCGATGAAGCAGGCCACGATGAAGATAACGCAGGGCAGGAACTTGGCAAGGCTGCCGGTGCCGGCCATGACGCCTCTCACGAACTCGCCCACCTGCAGACCGTCGTCACGGCACAGGCCGCACAGGGTCCAGGCGAAGCAGAGGATCAGGATGGGGGAGATCATCTGGATGAAGCCGTTGGGGATGGACTCCATGGACTTCTCAAACTTGATGAGACCGCGCAGCCAGTAATAGATAAAGGTGAACACCAGGGCCACGATGGAGCCCAGGCACAGGCCGTTGCCGGCAGTGGCATCGGAGAAGGCCATGATGAAGTTGCCATAGTTGTCGCTCTCGGCATCCCACATACCGCCGGTCCAGATCAGGCCGACGATGCACAGGGCGATCAAAACGATAACGGGGAGCAGCAGGTCCAGGATGGAGGAGTGCTTGGCACCTTCCTCATAATCGTCAGCGCCGGCGAAGGGGCGCTCGGGAGTGGTGAACAGGTCGCCCTTGACCTGGGCGTTGTACTCATGCTTCAGCATGGGACCGTAGTCGATGTTCAGCAGAGAGGTAACAATGACCATCACCAGGGTCAGGATGCAGTAGTAGTTCCAGGGGATCTGGCTCAGGAACATGCTGATGCGGGAGCCGGGGAAGCCATCGGGCACATAGGATGCAACGGCGGCAGCCCAGGAGGACACGGGGGCCAGCATGCACACGGGAGCGGCGGTAGCATCAATGATGTAGGCCAGCTTTGCCCGGGAGATATGATGGCTCTCGGTAACGGGACGCATAACGGCGCCCACGGTCAGGCAGTTGAAATAGTCGTCGATGAAGATCAGCACGCCCAGGAGCATAGTCATCAGCTGAGCGCCGGAACGGGTCTTAACGGACTTGGAAGCCCAACGGCCGAAAGCGGCGGAACCACCGGCCTTGTTCATCAGGTCCACCATGATGCCCAGGATGACCAGGAAGATCAGGATGGAGATGTCGATGGCGTTGATCATGCCAACACCCTCGCCAGCACCGATGAAGTTCACGACAGTCTGCCAGGGGCTGAAGTCAGCCAGCAGCAGTGCGCCCACCAGGCAGCCCAGGAACAGGGAAGAATACACTTCCTTGCTGATCAGGGCCAGAGCGATGGCGACCACGGGGGGGAACAGAGCCCAACCGGTAGCCACGAAGCCGGAACCGTCGTTGGTCACCTTAGCGATGATCAGAGCAACGACCACCACCGCCAGCGCAACGAAATACGCTATTTTGGTACTTTTCTTTTCCATAATGAGTGATTTACCTCCTCAAGTTTTGGTGCTTTCATCCTAACCCGAATCGGTCAACTTGTCAATATTTCGTTTCCGCCTTTTGTCCGCAATTTTGAACAAATTATGAATCCCCTTTTTGCTTAAATTGACAAAAACATGTCATATTTATGCCATTTTTGCAGCATTTTCAGTTGTTTTAACGCAATCTTTATACCGATTTAGTCGGTTATTTTGAGTTTCTTAGCAGCAATTAAGCGAGGCAAGTTTTCCTATTAGGAAAATTATTTTCCTGCGCCTTAATATTTATTATCTATATTTCGCCCATCAATTTCCTTTGTCGTATCAAGAATTCGTTAAGCAAAGAAAAAAGAGACGCCCGAAGGCGTCTCTTTTTTATCGTGTAAGATGCAGTCTTACTTGTTATACAGAGCCTTATCAGCCTCAGCCATCTCAGCAAAGATGCCAGCATGCTTCTTGGCCACGATAGCCTTGATGACCAGCAGAGTAGCGATCATCAGAACCACAGCAATGATCATGCAGATAACAACGTTCTGCAGCAGACCGGCGATGAGGAAGCTGACGAAGGAAACGGCAGCCACGGTCACGCCGTAGGGGATCTGGGTGGCCACATGGTTCAGGTGGAAGCAGTGAGCACCGGCAGAAGCCATGATGGTGGTATCGGAGATGGGGGACAGGTGGTCGCCGCACACGCCGCCGGCGCAGGAAGCAGCCAGGCCGATGGACAGCAGGGTCACCTGAGAATTCCAGTCAAACACAGCGCAGACCAGCGGGACCATGATGCCGATGGTACCCCAGGAAGTACCGGTAGCAAAACCGATGAAGCAGGCCACGATGAAGATAACGCAGGGCAGGAACTTGGCAAGGCTGCCGGTGCCGGCCATGACGCCTCTCACGAACTCGCCCACCTGCAGACCGTCGTCACGGCACAGGCCGCACAGGGTCCAGGCGAAGCAGAGGATCAGGATGGGGGAGATCATCTGGATGAAGCCGTTGGGGATGGACTCCATGGACTTCTCAAACTTGATGAGACCGCGCAGCCAGTAATAGATAAAGGTGAACACCAGGGCCACGATGGAGCCCAGGCACAGGCCGTTGCCGGCAGTGGCATCGGAGAAGGCCATGATGAAGTTGCCATAGTTGTCGCTCTCGGCATCCCACATACCGCCGGTCCAGATCAGGCCGACGATGCACAGGGCGATCAAAACGATAACGGGGAGCAGCAGGTCCAGGATGGAGGAGTGCTTGGCACCTTCCTCATAATCGTCAGCGCCGGCGAAGGGGCGCTCGGGAGTGGTGAACAGGTCGCCCTTGACCTGGGCGTTGTACTCATGCTTCAGCATGGGACCGTAGTCGATGTTCAGCAGAGAGGTGACAATGACCATCACCAGGGTCAGGATGCAGTAATAGTTGAAGGGGATCTGGCTCAGGAACATGCTGATACGGGAGCCGGGGAAGCCTTCGGGCACATAAGATGCAACGGCAGCAGCCCAGGAGGACACGGGGGCCAGCATGCACACGGGAGCGGCGGTAGCGTCGATGACGTAGGCCAGCTTCGCCCGGGAGATCTTGTGGCTCTCGGTAACGGGACGCATAACGGCGCCCACGGTCAGGCAGTTGAAATAGTCGTCGATGAAGATCAGCACGCCCAGGAGCATAGTCATCAGCTGAGCGCCGGAACGGGTCTTAACGGACTTGGAAGCCCAACGGCCGAAAGCGGCGGAACCACCGGCCTTGTTCATCAGGTCCACCATGATGCCCAGGATGACCAGGAAGATCAGGATGGAGATGTCGATGGCGTTGATCATGCCAACACCCTCGCCAGCACCGATGAAGTTCACGACAGTCTGCCAGGGGCTGAAGTCAGCCAGCAGCAGTGCGCCCACCAGGCAGCCCAGGAACAGGGAAGAATACACTTCCTTGCTGATCAGGGCCAGAGCGATGGCGACCACGGGGGGGAACAGAGCCCAACCGGTAGCCACGAAGCCGGAACCGTCGTTGGTCACCTTAGCGATGATCAGAGCAACGACCACCACCGCCAGCGCAACGAAATACGCTATTTTGGTACTTTTCTTTTCCATAATGAGTGATTTACCTCCTCAAGTTTTGGTATTCTCTATATTATGCGCTTGGTCACACATTGTCAAGTTCTTGTCACACGATTCCATTTTTTTAACAAATTGTGAACTTCTTTTTTTCTTTTTTGACGAAAAAATTTTGAGAAATAGCGGCATATTAACGTTTTCCTCCTACCGGCCCATATTTTGGCGGCGCAAAAAGGAACCCGGAGCAATTGCTCCGGGTTCCCCGAGATGAAAACGGATCCAGATTTTGCGCGTTCTATCAGCCGAACCAGCCGAAACCGAAGAAGCTGTCCAGCTGACCGGCCAGCACCAGCAGCATGGCAATGGGGGTAATGAACTTCACGCAGATGTTGAAGAAGCCTTTGCTCTTAAAGGTGTTGCCCTCCAGCGTGACTTCGTCGTCCACGACTTTGGGGCCAACCTCCCAGCCGATGCACAGGCACATGAGCAGCGCGCCCAGGGGCATCATGATGCCCTCGGAGACGCAGTCGAAGAAGTCCAGCCAGCAGTCGCTCCAGCCGCTCTTTTCAACGCCCAGCAGATCCATGGGGGCGATACCCGCGCCGCCCAGGCAGTCCAGGCACACCAGAACGCAGCCCAGGCCGACGGCCACTGCGGCGATGAGGGAATAAGCCTTGCGCTTGTCGCCCTTGCCCGCATCCCGGGCCTTGTCGCAGAAGTGGGCCACGATGACCTCCAGCAGAGAGATGGAGGAGGAGATAGCGGCAAAGACCACCAACAGATAGAACAGGATACCAAACACAGAGCCAAGTGGCATCTTGTCAAACACGTTCTGCATGGTGATGAACAGCAGGGCCGGACCGCCCAGGGCGCCTTCGGGATCCAGGGCGAAACGGCCGGGGATCACGCACAGACCGGCCATCAGGGCCACAATGGTATCCATAATGACGATGAGCAGCGCATTCTTCTCAAGGTTTTCCTTCTTGCTGAGGTAGGAGCCGTATGTAATCATAGCGCCCATACCCAGGGACAGAGAGAAGAACATCTGGCCACCGGCCGTAGACAGGACGGAGAAGAAGTTGGGTGCCTTGGGGATCACGCCGTTTTCCACAGCCCAGCCGGGAACGAACATATACTTCAGGCCGTTCACAGCGCCGGGCAGGGTGCAGGCGCGGATGATGCAGATCAGCAGAATGATGAACAGCGCGGGCATACCCACGGAGCAGACCTTCTCGATGCCGCCGCCGACGCCGCCCATAACGATGAGCATGGTCAGCAGGACGAAGATCAGGCCATAGATCACGGACTCCATCTGGTTGCTCATGAAGTTGCCGAACACATCGGCGCCGCTCAGCCCGTTGGAGCCGAAGCCGGCGTTAAAGAGGTTGCCCACATTCAGAACAACATACTTGATGCAGTAGCCGCCCAGGGCGCAGTAGAAGAACAGGATCAGGAAAGCAGACAAAATGCCCAGCCAGCCCAGCCATTTGAACTTCTTGCTCAACGCCTTGTAGGCACCCACGGCGCCCTTGCCGGTCTTGCGGCCCAGGGCCAGCTCGCCGATCATAACGATGATGCCGCAGCAGGCCGCCAGGATCAGATAAATAATGAGGAAGGTAAATCCGCCGTTTGCGCCCATCTTATTGGGGAATCCCCAGATGTTACCCAGGCCGACTGCCGAGCCAACGGCGGCCATCAGGAATCCAAAATTGGATCCGAAGCCTTTTCTTTCTTCCATAGTTTTCTCTCCTTTAATGTTGTTTGTCCTCTCTCCAAAGAGGCCTATTGGCACCTTACCATTTCCATTTCCCGCTGTAAATAGATTTCGCCCCTCCTTAACACCGCGTTAACGTGTCGCAGGGCTTCCTTAATCGGATGCTTACAGATTTATACTCCTGCGGCGAAACCTCCCTTCCTTAAAAATTCCTTTTGTGAAACTTATCACGATTTCTGCTTTTATTTTATGCATAAACAGCCTCCGGCATGACGGCAAAAGCGCAAAAAAAGGACAGCGGCTTGCGCTGTCCTTTAGCCTGCCAAGAGGCCGATAAAGAAAATTCTTTCGCTTTTGTCGATAAGTAAATTCCCAAAAGTCTCGCAGAGTTTGCCGCCCGCAGGCGGCAAGACTTTTGCCTGAAAATTCCGACGGAATTTTTGACAGGAGTTTTAGTCGTCCTCGCGCATGCGGTAGCCCACGCCCACCTCGGTGAAGATATACTCCGGCTGGCCGGGATTCTTCTCGATCTTGCGGCGGATATTGGCCATGTTCACCCGGAGGATCTGATTGTCCGTCTTGGCCTTGGGGCCCCACAGCTCCCGGATGATGAAGTCATAGGTCAGCACCTTGCCGGCGTATTTGCCCAGCAGCGCCACGATCTTGTATTCATTTACCGTGAGCCTGGCGTTCTCGCCCCGGAGCAGTACCTGGTGCTTGTCATAATCGATGGTCAGCTCACCGGTGGTGAACTTGCCGGACTGGGCGATCTCCCCATTGGGCAGAGCCGTGCGGGTGTGGCGGATGGCCGTGCGGATGCGGGCCAGGAGCTCCGATGTGCCGAAGGGCTTGACCAGGTAATCATCCGCGCCGTAATCCAGTGCCTCCACCTTGTCGTGCTCATGGTTCCGGGCGGAAACCACCACCACCGGGAGGTTAGACCACTTGCGCACGGACTTCAGCACCTCCATACCGTCCATATCCGGCAGGCCAAGGTCCAGGATAATAAGATCCGGGCAATGGGAGGAGACCATGGTCAGCGCCTCCTCCCCGGTGCGCACCACGATGGTATCGAAGCCGCTGGCCTGCAGGATCATGGAAATAAAGTTGCTGATGCTCTGCTCGTCCTCCACAATGAGGACCTTGTCCTTGATTTTCATATGCTTCCTCCTTATTCAATCGGCAGAGTGATGCGAAACAGTGCTCCGCCCTCCTTTTGATTTTCCGCGGTGATGGTGCCGCCGTGAGCTGTCACGATGGTGCGGCAGACCGACAGGCCGATACCCATGTCCCGCCGGGCATCCTCCCGCCCTTCCTCCGGATGGCTCGTGCCGTCAAACAGGCTGCCCAGCCGGTCAGGCGCGATGCCCACACCGTTGTCCGCCACCTCCAGCACGGCACCGCTCTCCTGCCGGGTCAGGCGGAGGTCGATCTGCGTCACCGTCTCCCCGTGGCGGGCGGCGTTTTCCATAAGGTTGAACAGGACCTGCTGCATCAGCAGCGGATCCATGGGCACCAGCAGCGCCTCCTCCGGCAGGTGTACCTGCACGGGGATCCCCTTATAGTGCCGCCGGAATTTGGACACGGCGCCCTCCATGACCTCCTCCATCAGCTCCGGCGTCTTTTTCACGCTGGCATTTTCCCCGTCAATGCGGGTGATAGACAGCAGATTCTCCGTGACCCGCATGAGCCAGCGAGCCTCCTCATTTACCGAGCGCAGCAGCTCCTGCCGCTGCTGGGGGGTCAGACTCCCGTCCTGCTCCAGCAGCACATCCGTGGCCCCCACGATGCCCGTGAGCGGCGTGCGGATGTCATGGCCCATGCCCCGCAGAAGATTTCCTCGCATTTTCTCCCGCTGCATCTGCCGCTGGGTGACCTCCACCTGCTTGGCCCGGCTGGCCAGGGCGCCGGCCAGGATGGAAATGGTCATCATCACCAGAAAGGTCAGCGGAAAGCCCGCCAGGGTGAAGCTGATATGCCAGTAGGGTTCGGTGAATATGTAGTCCACACTCAAAACGCCCAGCACGGCGCAGAGGATGCTGAACAGATACCCATCCGTCAGCACGGCCGTGAGAAACACATCCGTCAGAAACAGCATGGCCACATAGCTGGTGTCGCCGGTCTTGTCCACAGACCGCAGCAGCAGGCACGCCACCACCGTGGCCAGGTACAGGCAGAAGGATATGATAAAATCCTTCGGTGTGTATATGAGATTACCCTGTTTATGCAGAAGCGTGGTTTTCTTCTTCCACTCCTCCGGCCAGGGGATATGGATCCGCTTTTTCATGATGCGTCCTCCTATATGGAAACCAGTATACCATATCTCGCCGTTAAAAAATCGTCAAAAAATCGTTAAGATGACTTCCGGCAGTCCCCTCTTGACAGGGGGCGCCGTCCTTGCTATTATACATATAGAATAACATATGGTGCAATGAGAATTTGAGTCATGCAAAAGGCCGCGCAGGGATCCTGCGTGCTGCTTTGCATGGCTTTTTTGTTTGGAAAGGGAGTGCATTGAAAAATGATCTATGACGCCATTGTCATCGGCGGCGGTGCCGTGGGCTGCGCCGCAGCCCGGGAGCTGAGCCGGTACGACCTGCGCATCGCCCTATGTGAAAAGGGCGAAGACGTATGCGTGGGCACCAGCAAGGCCAACTCCGCCATTGTCCACGCGGGCTTCGACGCCGTGCCGGGAACGAAAAAGGCCCGGTTCAACGTAGCCGGCAGCCGCATGATGGAGAGTCTCAGCCGGGAGCTGGACTTCCCCTATCGCCGCAACGGCGCGATGGTGCTGTGCTTTGACGAAAAAGACCTGCCCCATCTGGAGGAGCTGCTGGACCGGGGCCAGCAGAACGGCGTGGAGGGCCTGCGCATCGTCCGCGGGGAGGAGCTGCATCAGCTGGAGCCGGCCCTGTCCCCTGCCGCCGCGGCGGCCCTGTATGCCCCCACCAGCGCCATCGTCTGCCCCTTTGGCATGACCATCGCCCTGGCGGAGAACGCCGCTCAGAACGGGGTGGAGTTTTTCATGGACAGTCCCGTGTCGGAGATCCGCCGCCGGGACGGCCTGTATGAGCTCACCGCCGGAGATAAGGTCCTTCAGACCCGCACCGTGGTCAACGCCGCCGGCGTCTACAGCGATGTGCTGCACAACATGGTCTGCGAGAGCAAGCTCTCCATTATGCCCCGCAGCGGCGAATACTGCCTGCTGGACAAAAAGGACGGCCACCTGGTGGAGCGGACGGTGTTCCAGCTGCCGGGCAAATTCGGCAAGGGCGTGCTGGTGACCCCCACGGTACACGGAAACCTCCTCATCGGCCCCACCGCCGTGGACCGGGAGGACAAGGATGCCACCAACACCACCGCGGACGGCCTGGCCTACGCCATCAGGATGGCGGGCCTCAGCGTGCCGAACCTCCCCATGCGGGACACCATCACCAGTTTCTGCGGCCTCCGGGCCCACCTGGAGGGGGAGAGCGATGACTTCATCATCGGTGAGAGCGCCGACGGGTTCTTTGATGCCGTGGGCATCGAGTCCCCGGGTCTGTCCTCCGCCCCGGCCATCGGGCTGCACCTGGCCCAGTGCATCGCGCAAAAGCTGGACGCCACGGAAAAGCTGACCTTTATCGCCACCCGCAGGGATATCCCCCATCTGCGGGAGCTGCCTTTTGAAGACCGCCAGGCCCTGGTGCGGGATAATCCCGCCTACGGCAGCATCATCTGCCGCTGTGAGCAGATCAGCGAGGGCGAGATCGTGGACGCCATCCACCGCTTACCCGGAGCCAGATCCCTGGACGGGGTGAAGCGCCGGGTCCGGGCAGGCATGGGCCGCTGCCAGGGCGGCTTCTGCTCCCCCAAGGTGATGGAGATCCTCTCCCGGGAGCTGGGGATCCCCCAGACGGAACTGACGAAATCCGGCGGAAGCAGTAAACTCCTCGTCGGCTATACCAAGGAGGTGCAGGCATGAAACAGGTACAGCTTGCCATCATCGGCGGAGGCCCCGCGGGCCTGGCCGCCGCCATCGCCGCCCGGGAAAAGGGCGTGGAAGACATCCTCATCATCGAGCGGGACAAGGAGCTGGGGGGCATCCTCAACCAGTGCATCCACGCGGGCTTCGGCCTGCACACCTTCGGCCAAGAGCTGACAGGCCCCGAGTACGCCCAGCGATTCATCGACCGGGTGGAGGAAATGCACATTCCCTACCTGCTGCGCACCATGGTGCTGGACCTGTCCGGTGACCGGGTGCTCACCGTCACCGGCCCGGAGACGGGGCTCATTCAGATCCAGGCCCAGGCAGTGATCCTGGCCATGGGCTGCCGGGAGCGGCCCCGGGGCGCCCTGAACATCCCCGGCTACCGCCCGGCGGGCATCTACTCCGCCGGGACCGCCCAGCGCCTGGTGAATATCGAGGGCTTTATGCCCGGGAAAAACGTGGTCATTCTCGGCAGCGGCGACATCGGGCTCATTATGGCCCGGCGCATGACCCTGGAGGGGGCCAAGGTCCACGCGGTGGCGGAGGTCCTGCCCTACTCCGGCGGACTGAAGCGCAACATCGTCCAGTGCCTGGAGGACTTTGACATTCCCCTGTACCTCTCCACCACCGTGGTGGACATCCACGGCCGGGAGCGGCTGGAGGCCGTGACCCTGGCCCAGGTGGATGAAACCCGCAAGCCCATCCCCGGCACCGAGCGGCGCATCCCCTGCGACACGCTGCTGCTGTCCGTGGGTCTGCTGCCGGAAAACGAGCTGTCCTCCGCCGCCGGGGTGCATCTCAGCACCGTCACCGGCGGCCCGGAGGTCACGGACCGGCTGGCCACCTCCATCCCCGGTGTATTCGCCTGCGGCAATGTGCTCCATGTCCATGACCTGGTGGACTTTGTGAGCCAGGAGGCCCGGAAGGCCGGAGAAAATGCCGCCCTGTACCTGGCCGGCGCCCGGGCGGGCAGCCGCTCCGTGGCCCTGGAGGGCAAAAACGGCGTGCGCTACACCGTGCCCCAGTCCATTGACCCGGAGAACATGGACGACACCGTTACCGTCCGCTTCCGGGTGGCGCAGCCCTATCGGGATGCCGCCCTGTGCGCCTACGCCGACGGCACGCTCCTGCGGCGCATCCCCAAGCGCATCCTCACCCCCGGCGAAATGGAGCAGTTCCCCCTGCGCAAGGCGGAGCTGCCCGAAGGCTGCCAAACCATTACCTTTACCGTAGAGGAGGTGGCAAAATGACCCAGCGTCAACTGACCTGCATCGGCTGCCCCATGGGCTGCCAGCTCACCGCCACCATTGAAAACGGCGTGGTCACCGCCGTCACCGGCAATACCTGCAAGCGGGGCGACAGCTACGCCCGCAAAGAGTGCGTGGCCCCGGAGCGCACCGTCACCGGCACCGTCCGCTGCACCGGCGGAGGGGCCCCGGTGGTCTCCGTCCGCACAGCAGGGGAGGTGCCCAAGGAGAAGGTTTTCGACGTGGCCCACGCACTGAATACCGCCCTGGCCCACCTGCCCGTTGCCGCCGGGGATGTTGTGATCCCCGATGTGTGCGGCACCGGCGTTAACGTGGTGGCCACCAAGAGCGCGAAATAAGATTTATATTGTAAATATCCTCCTGCCCGTGGTATGATAGGCAGGAGGATATTTCTTTTGCTGGCGAAAAACTGTCATTGCGAGCCAGTGACCGATGTC
Source organism: uncultured Oscillibacter sp. (assembly GCA_945868085.1). Classification (GTDB taxonomy): domain Bacteria; phylum Bacillota; class Clostridia; order Oscillospirales; family Oscillospiraceae; genus Vescimonas. The sequence continues at coordinate 12,191 of CAMBKF010000010.1, read as the reverse complement.
ACTGGTGTGGCAATCCGTTCTCCCCGGCCTTTGCACAAGGGTATTACGGATCCACACAGTCGCTTCGCTTCCTTGGAGTGACAAGGATCATTTTCCCCCACGCGCATGTCGCGGGGAAAAATGATTTGAATTGTTCGCGTCTGCGGACGCGAACTCTGCAAGGCTTTTTTACTACTTTATCGAAGGAGGGGTCCCTATGCGCCACAAGCTTATGGATCATCTGGAGCAGTCGCCGGTGATCCCGGCGGTGAAGGCTGAAAACGCCCTCCCCTGCGCGCTGGCGTGCGAGAGCCGGGTGCTGTTTCTCCTGGGCGGCGACCTGCTGACCATCCGCCGCTGGATCTCCATGGTCCACGAGGCGGGCAAGCTGGCGGTGGTGCATATCGACCTGGTGGGCGGCCTGGCTCCCAGGGAGGTGGCCGTGGACTGGCTGCAGCAGCAGGGGGCCGACGGCATCATCTCCACCCGGCCGCATCTCATCCGCCGGGGCCGGGAGCTGGGAATTCTCACGGTGCTGCGGGTGTTTGCCATCGACTCCAAGGCCGTGGGAAACCTGCAGAAGGAGACGGAAATGGTCACCCCGGACGTCATCGAGATCCTCCCGGGCACCCTGCCCAAGATCATCGAAAAGCTGTCCGGTAAGCTCCCGGTGCCCCTCATCGCCGGAGGACTGATGACGGACAAGGGCGACATTGTATCCGCCCTGCAGGCGGGGGCGCTGTGTGCCTCCACCTCGGAGGCGGCCCTGTGGGAGGTATAACGCCATGAAGAAGCTCTGGTCCTATCTGGCCATCCCCGCCGCGGCTCTGGCGGTGCTCACCGGGTCCATCGCCTGGGTGCTTTTGCTGCGCCCGTTTTACTATGTGCAGATCGGCCCCCTGGGCGTGTGCGATGCCAGCGGTCTCACCGCCGCCCAGGCCCGGGCCGCCTACGGCGATGTGATGGATTACTGCCTGGGCCTGCGGCCGGATTTTGCCGCCGGGGTGTTGCCCTTCTCGGCGGAGGGCGCCAGCCATTTTGCCGATGTGCGGGTGCTGTTTCTCCTGGACCTGGCCGTGCTGGCTGTGGCGCTTCTCTTTCTCCTGGGGCTTTGGATCGCCTGCCGCCGCCGGCACACGGCGCTCCCCCGGCTGGGCGGGCGGACGCCGGGGTTTTGGGCCGCCTGCGGACTGGGCGGGGTCATTCTGATCGTGGCCGCCCTGGCCGCCACAGACTTTGACCGGGCCTTTACCATCTTCCACGGCATCTTCTTCCCGGGAAAGGAAAACTGGCTCTTTGACCCGGCCACGGACCCGGTGATTTTGCTGCTGCCGGAGGAATTCTTCCGCAACTGCGCCATCGCCATCGCCGCTTCCCTGCTGGGTCTGTGCCTGGTGCTGGTGCTGACCGGGCGAAAGCAAAAAAAATAAAGCGCTTCTTGCGGCGCTTTACAAAAAAAATACCCACGCCTCTGCGTGGTGTTCTCTTTCGGGATCGGACTTACCGCTCGCTGGGCTGCCAATCGCAGTCTGCAAAGATCATGTCGTCCAGATCACCCAGGATCCAGTTGTTCATCATACTGTATCACGCTCCTTTCTTCTCTTGTTTCCAGGGTGTAGTATAGCACGCCCGAAAGTCGAATGCAAGAGTTTTTTCGGGAGTTTACACAAACTTAACATTTATTATTTGTAAGTTCTTACAAATGCATCGAGGTTTTACGCATGAAGGAATTTTTGGCCGGAAAATTTGATATAGCCGTCATCGGCGCGGGCCACGCGGGCATCGAGGCGGCCCTGGCGGCGGCGCGGATGGGACTGGAGACCATCATTTTCACCATCAATCTGGACGCTGTGGGCAACATGCCCTGCAACCCGGCCATCGGCGGCACCGGCAAGGGCCACCTGGTCCGGGAGCTGGATGCCCTGGGCGGTGAAATGGGCCGGGCCGCGGATGCGGCCTGCATCCAGTACCGGATGCTCAACCGGGGCAAGGGCCCGGCGGTCCACTCCCTCCGGGCTCAGGCCGACCGGCGCAGGTACCAACAGGTGATGAAGCACACCCTGGAGTGTCAGGAGCATCTCACCGTGCGCCAGGGGGAGATCGTGGACCTGCGGACGGAGGACGGCCGGGTCCGGCAGGTGGTGCTGCGCACCGGGGCCGTGTATGAGGTCCGGGCGGTGATCCTCTGCACCGGAACCTATCTCCACGGCCGCACCATTGTGGGCGAATGTATCGAGGACTCCGGCCCCGACGGGATGCACGCCGCCGGGCCGCTGACGGAGGCTCTCAAGCGGGAGGGACTGCCCCTGCGCCGTTTCAAGACCGGCACGCCCCCCCGGGTCAACGCCCGGAGCATCGACTTTTCCAAAATGGAGGTGCAACGAGGAGACGAGGATCCCCTGCCCTTCAGCTTTTCCACGGAGCAGGTGCGGGAAAACCGGGCCGTGTGCTGGCTCACCTACACCACGGAGGAGACCCACCGGATCATCCTGGAAAACCTGGACCGCAGCCCCATCTATTCCGGGGTCATCGAGGGCATCGGGCCCCGGTACTGCCCGTCCATCGAGACGAAGATCGTCCGCTTTCGGGATAAGCCCCGGCACCAGCTGTTTATCGAGCCCATGGGCCTGGACACGGAGGAAATGTACATCCAGGGCTTCTCCTCCTCCATGCCGGAGGAGGTGCAGCTAAAAATGCTCCACTCGGTGCCGGGCCTGGAGCACGCGGTGATGATGCGCCCGGCCTACGCCATCGAGTACGACTGCATCGACCCCCTGGCCCTGCGGCCCACATTGGAGGTAAAGGCCGTGGAGGGCCTGTACGGCGCGGGCCAGTTCAACGGCTCCTCCGGCTATGAGGAGGCGGCGGTGCAGGGCTTCGTGGCCGGGGTCAACGCGGCGCTGAAGCTGCTGGGACGGGAGCCCATGATCTTAAAGCGCAGTGAGAGCTACATCGGCACCCTCATCGACGACCTGGTGACCAAGGGCACGGAGGAACCCTACCGCATGATGACCAGCCGCTCGGAGTACCGCCTGCTGCTGCGCCAGGACAACGCCGACAGGCGCCTGACCCCCATCGGCTATAAGATCGGCCTGGTGCCCCAGGAGCGGATGCGGGCGGTGGAGAAAAAATACGCCGCCGTGGACGCGGAGATTCGCCGGCTGGAACACACGGGCATCCCCGGCAGCGAAGGCCTGAACCGTCTGCTGACGGAGCGGGGCTCTACCGCCGTGACGGATGGGGCCCGGCTCATTGACCTGCTGCGCCGGCCCCAGATGACTTACGATGAATTGATGACCTTTGACCCCGCCGCTCCGAGCCTGCCCAAGGCCGTGCGGGAGCAGGTGGAGATCTCCGTGAAATACGAGGGATACATCCGCCGCCAGCTGAGCCAGGTGGAGGAGTTTGAAAAGCTGGAGCAGCACACCCTGCCCCCGGACATGGACTACGCATCCATCCAGGGGCTGCGCCTGGAGGCCCGGGAGAAGCTGAGTGCCGTGCGGCCGCTGAATCTGGGCCAGGCCAGCCGCATCTCCGGCGTGTCCCCGGCGGACATGGGAGCGCTGATGATCTACTTGGAGAAACGAGGCACCAAAAATGAAAATAATTGAGCTGACACACACCATCCGGGGCGATATGCCCGTTTATCCCGGCACAGAGCAGCCGGTGCTCACCACCGCCTGCACCATCGCGGACGCGGGCTACCGGGAGACACTGCTGCACATGTACTCCCACACCGGCACCCACATGGACGCCCCGGCCCACATGATAGACGGCGGCCGGACCCTGGACGATTTCCCGGCGGAGACTTTTGTGGGCCCCGGTTTCGCGCTGGACTGCCGGGGACTGACGGAGATCCCCCTGTCTCTGCTCCGGGCCCACGAGAGTGAGATCCGCCAGGCGGATTTCCTGCTGTTTTGCACCGGATGGGACGAGCGCTGGGGCCAGGCAGATTACTACGAGGCTTTTCCCTGCCTGACGCCGGAGGCGGCGGCCTTTGTGACGGGGCTCCCTCTCAAGGGCATCGGCGAGGACTGCATCTCCATTGATCCCTGTGATACGGTAGACTATCCCAACCATCTGACGCTCCTGGGCGCAGGCCTGGTGAACACAGAGAATCTGAAAAATTTGGACCGGCTGCTGGGCAAAAGGTTCACCTTTGCTACCATGCCGCTGAAATTCGAAAACTCCGACGGCTGCTCCTGCCGTGCCGTGGCTATGGTGCAGTAATGGCAGAAAAAGCAAAACCTCCGGCGATGCCGGAGGTTTTGTCTTTAAACTCATACTTCGATATTCCCCTGGAACTGCTCCAGCCGCACCTGGTACGCCTGGCGCGCCTCCTTCTCAAAGGCAAGGGATGCGTCCTTCGCGCCCAGGTCATCCAGGAGCCACCGGGTGAAATCCGGATTCAGCACCAGCAGCGGCCCCAGCAGGTAGGTGCCCAGCACGCCGCCGGAGCGGATGCCCTCCACCGCCGCGCCCTCGCTGCGGCCCAGGCCCTTTTCTACGCGGAACAGCGGCGGGAGGCTGCTCTCCATGTGGCTGAAGCGGCTGGTGTAGCCCACGATCTTCATGCCCTCAAAGCCGCCCAAAAACAGGGAGTTTGCCCGCCGGGGCAGGATGCGCCGGGCCGTCAGATCCAGCAGTCCCAGGCCCGGGATAGCCTTTTCTCCATCCTGGATGGTCTTGCCGAACACCTCCATGGCGTTGCCTGTGAGGAGGAAATGCGTTCCCCTGTCCATCAGCTCTTTCAGGCGCTCCCGGTAGGGTGTCAGCGCCTGAATAATACGCTCCTGGCTGCGCTCCGTCATGGAGCACATATAAATCAAATCCACCTCATGCTGCACGAACCAGGGCTCGTCCCCCATATGCGTCCCGCGATAATCCGCCGGCAGGCACCGGCGCAGATAGTCCATGTTGCCCCGGTCGCCGTAGAGATTGCACAGCTCCGGATACAGAAATTCTATGGTCATAGCGCACCCTCCAATACCTTGCGGATCTTCTCCAGGGCCGTCACTGAGCGGCTGTAGCTGGACATATCGTGGAGCAGATACACGCTCTCCAGATCCTTACAGCGCAGCTGCTCGATGGCCGCCAGCTCGTCCTGCATGCACACCAGCTTCTCCCGGGGCACCCCCGCCAGGAGCAGGCGCACCTGATGATCCCAGCAGCGCACGCCGGTGGCCAGGATCTGCACGATGTTTTCATCATTCAAGAACTCATAGTCCGTGTCATAGATCCATCCGATGCGCTCGGAGGACTTGCTCTCGTCCAGGTCATCCAGGGCCAGGATCACCGCCTTTTTCCCGGGCTTTTTGCGGATGTAGTCAAAGACCATGGACACCGGCAGGGAGTTATTGCTCTTGGCCATCATGCTCACCACGGTCACGCCCTTCACCCGGAGCTGGTTCAGCCGGGTCTTGGTGAGGGGCGTAGCCTCCAGGGCGGTGCGGATGTCGGCCATGGACAGGCCCATTTCGCTGAGCACCGCCACGGCGGCCAGCTCATTATAGATGTTGAACACGCTGTCGTGGAGCATGGGCAGGGTGTATTCCTCCTCCCCATGCCGCAGGGTCAGTCGGTGGTTCTCCGGGTCCAGTTCCGTGGCCAGCCAGTCCGCTGCCGGGGAGGCAAAGCCGCACTTCTCGCAGTGGACGTGGCCCACATGGGCATAGCGTACATAGTCATAGCGCAGCGGCGCGCCGCAGCGGGGGCAATCCGGGCAGTCGTTGACCCGGTTGGGCGGGGTCACCCCGTCCCCCTCCTGCCGGGCGATGGCATAATACACCCGGGGATTTTCCGGCAGCAGCAAAGACGAGCACAGCTCGTCGGCGTTGAGGATCAGCTTGGCCTTGGGGCAGTCGATCTGGGCCAGCTTTCCGGCCACATACTCCGGATGGGCATTGCGCTGCAGGGAGTCCCGCAGCACGTTGGTGAGAACGATATAGTCGCTGCGCACCTTGGGGCAGACGATGCGGGCATAGTGCTCGTCCACCTCCAGCACCACCGCATCCACCCGGCAGCGGTTGGTGAGGGCCACGGAGCAGGTCATGGCTGTGGCGATGCCGAACTCGGTGTTGCTGCCGATGCGGTTGTTGGCCACCTTGCGCCCGGCGGAAGTGAGCAGGTCACTGAGGAGATTGGCGGTGGTGGTCTTGCCATCGGTGCCGGTGACACAGATGACCGTTTCGGCCTTGCGGATGTGCCGCAGATAGTCCGGACACAGCTTCACGGCAAACCAGCCCGGCAGATACGACGCCTGGCGGCCCAGCAGGCGCATCCCGTGATACACGCACTTGCACACCGCCATTGCAAACAGGAAACGAAGATTCATAGCTTTACATACCTCGCACATAGAATCAGATACTGCCATCGGATGGCACGGGCCCAGCGGGGCAAAGTCCCGCCGGCTGACGGTATTTATTTTAACCACTTTACCCGGCACTGTCAACTTGCGGAAAAGGGCAAAAAATAGCCGAAAACGGGTTTACAGTTTGCCAAAGGTGCGGTAAAATAGGTATTTGTAGAATTGTGCCATTCAGAAACAGAAAGGGGTGGGCGCAGCTTGCAAGACAGACAGATCAAGATCGGCGCAGTCCTGTCCTATCTATCCATGGGTCTGAGCACCGTCATCTCCCTGGTGTATACGCCCATTATGATCCAGCGGCTGGGCGATAGCGAGTTTGGCGTTTACCAGACCGTTCTGCCCATTATCTCCTATTTGAACCTCCTGAGCTTCGGCCTGGGCAGCGCCTACATCCGCTACTATTCCCGGGCCAAGTCCGCGGACGACAAGCCCGGCATGGCCAAGCTCAACGGCATGTTTTTCACCACCTATGTGGTGCTGGGGGCCCTGGTGCTGGCCATCGGCTTCCTGCTGGCCGGCCACGGGGAGGTCATCTTCGGCAAGAAGCTGACGCCGGACGAGATCGCCCTGGGCGAAAAGCTCCTGCGCATTATGACCGTCAATGCCGCCCTGTCCTTCCCCATCAGCGTCTTTGAGTCCCATGTGACCATCAACGAGGAGTACATCTTCCAAAAGGTGGTGGCTCTGGGCCGCCAGGTGCTCAACCCCCTCATCATGATCCCCCTGCTGATCCTGGGCTACCGCAGCGTCACGCTGACGGTGCTGGCGCTGATCTTTACGGTTCTCAGCGGTCTGCTGAACATCATCTTCTGCCTGACAAAGCTGAAAATGCCCTTCTCCTTCCGCCACTATGACTTCAAGCTCATGCGGGAGATGGTGGGCTTCACCACCTTCGTGTTCATCGGCATCGTGGTGGACAATCTCAACTGGAGCATCGACCGGCTGCTGCTGGCGTGGATCCACGGCACCACCGCCGTGACGGTCTACACCGTGGCGGCGCAGCTGAATGTATACTATCAGTCCTTCGCCACCGCCATCTCCAACCTGCTCATCCCCCGGGTCAACCGCATCGTGGCGGAAAACCAGCCCATCCTGGAGCTGGATAAGCTTTTCATCCGGGTGGGGCGGCTGCAGTTCATCCTGCTGGGCGGCATCTTCTGGGGCTTTGTGGCGGTGGGCCAGACCTTTGTGGTGCTGTGGGGCGGCGACGCCAAGTTCCAAATAGACTACGCCGTGACCTTGCTGCTGTTCGGGGCCACCCTCTGGGCCAACATTCAGATGCTGGGGTATGAGATCCTCCGGGCCAAGAATATGCACCGGTTCAGTTCCCTGGTGTACCTCATTATCGCTCTGGCCAACATCGTCCTCAGCATCCCCCTGTGCATGGAGTGGGGCGTCCTGGGCGCGGCCATCGGCACGGCCATTGCCACCGGCGCGGGCATGCTCATCATGAACCGCTACTATCGCCGCCGGGTGGGGCTGGACATTCCCCGGTTCTGGCTGCGCATCCGGCATCTGGTCCCGGCTATGATCGTCCCGGGCATCGCGGCTATTCTGATGGCCATATTCCTGCGGCCCACCAGCTACGGGCAGATCGCACTGATCCTGTGCGTGTTCGTGCCCCTGTACGGCGCCAGCATGTGGCTGTTCGGCATGGACAAATACGAGCGGGACCTGTTCTCCAGCCCGGTGCAGCGGTTCCGGCGTCGGCTGGGCCGGTAAACCAAATTGCATATACAAGGCGGAAAGCGCGGCCCATCCGGGCCGCGCTTTTTTGTCCGCCGCACCTGTTGTCAAATGCCTCCGACGGGGTATTTTCTGTCACCAGCGACAGAAAGTACCCAAAGAACGCCGCCAAACCCAATGGTTTTGGAATCCTTTCCGCGGCTGAAGTGCCAACTGCATCAGTGACCTTCTGCCCCGCGTATCGGAGCATGCCAATTTCATGCCTTGCTTTCGCATGATCTCTGCGTCTAATTCCGCGACGCGCTCCACGCTTATGCTGACTGTTCATACAGGGATACTCTTTGCGTCTACTGTGCGGGCAGAGCCCCGCCCCTATGCACTCCAAGAGCCCCCGCACCCGGCGGACAGGGTCGTCCGCCCCAGAAATTCCCACGCCAGTGTACGCACTGGCTCGGAATGGCAAGGGCAAACTTTCAAAAGGCGTCATTGCGAGACCAGTTCGCAAACTGGTCGTGGCAATCCGTCCTCCCATCCCCCAATGCATAAAAAAGGGACACGCCGGAGCGTGTCCCTTTTTGTATACGCTATGGGCAAGCCCTGGGGCTTACTTATCGTACATCTCGATGAGCTTGAGCAGGTGCTCGTAACGGGCCTTGGCCTCGTCCTCGTTGCGCTGGAAGAGCACGCCGGCACGATCCGGGAACTCGCGGGTCAGGCGGGAGTAACGGGCCTCGTTCATCAGGAACTCCTGATAGCCGCCGGCGGGCGCCTTGGAATCCATGGAGAAGCGCTGGCCAGCCGGTGCGGCAGGATTGAAGCGGAACAGGTTCCAGTAACCGCATTCCACAGCCTTCTTCATTTCCTTCTGGCAGTTCATCATGCCGCCCTTGATGCTGTGCATCTCGCAGGGGCTGTAGCCGATGATTAGGGACGGGCCGTGATAGGCCTCGGCCTCGGTGATGGCCTTGATGGTCTGAGCGGGGTTGGCACCCATGGCCACCTGAGCCACATACACATAGCCGTACTGCATGGCGATCTCGGCAAGGCTCTTCTTCTTCACTTCCTTACCGGCTGCGGCAAACTGGCAGACCTGGCCGATGTTGGAGGCCTTGGAAGCCTGGCCGCCGGTGTTGGAATAGACCTCGGTATCGAAGACGAAGATGTTCACATCCTGCTTGGAAGCGATGACGTGATCCAGGCCGCCGTAGCCGATGTCGTAGGCCCAGCCGTCGCCGCCGAAGATCCACATGGACTTCTTGGCCAGGTACTCTCTCTTGCTCAGCAGGTCCGCAGCGATGGTGCAGGCCTCGCAGTCGCAGAACAGAGCGCCCTTGGCCTTCAGCTCGGCGGCGTGCTCAGCGAACTGCGGCACAGCAGCCAGCTCCTCCACGGTGCAGATGCTCTCCTCCAGGGCCTTGACGAAGGCCTTGGCGGGCTCGGCGTTGGCGGTGCCGTCATCCATGGTGTCCAGCCAGGCCTGGGCGGCAGCCTTCAGCTCGGGACGGGCCCACTCGATGTTCACCAGCTGGCGGGCCTCGGCGGCCAGATCCTCGCGGATCTTGTTCTGGCCAACGAACATGCCCAGGCCGTGCTCGGCGTTATCCTCGAAGAGGGAGTTACACCATGCGGGGCCGTGGCCCTCCTTATTGGTGCAGTAGGGAGAGGTAGCCGCAGGACCGCCCCAGATGGAGGAGCAGCCGGTGGCGTTAGAGATATACATATGGTCGCCGAACAGCTGGGTCACGAGACGGGCATAGCTGGTCTCGGCGCAGCCGGCGCAGGAGCCGGAGAACTCCAGCATGGGCTGCTTGAACTGGCTGCCCTTGACGGAATTGTCCTGCATATCCTTCTTCTCGGAAACCTTGCTGACGCAGTAGTCAAATACATCCTGCTGAGGCAGCTCGCCCTCCTGGGGGACCATGGACAGAGCGCTCACCGGGCACACGCCGATACACACGCCGCAGCCCATGCAGTCCAGCGGGGACACGGCCATGGTGTACTGGTACACACCCTTGCCCTTGCCGGCCTTCACGTCCACGATCTTGGCGGCCTCGGGAGCAGCAGCGGCCTCCTCGGCGGTCAGGGCGAAGGGGCGGATGGTGGCGTGGGGGCAGACATAGGCACACTGGTTGCACTGGATGCACTTGGTGCTGTCCCAGGTAGGAACAGACACAGCAACGCCGCGCTTTTCATAGGCGGAGGCGCCCAGCTCGAACTGGCCGTCCACATGATCCACAAAGGCGGAAACGGGCAGGCTGTCGCCGTCCATCTTGCCCACGGGCTCCAGGATCTCCTTCACCATCTTCACAAGCTCGGGCTTGCCCTCCAGGGCCTTGTGCTCGGGCTCGTCCACGGCATTGGCCCAGTCGGCGGGCACGTCGATCTTCTTAAAGGCGGTGGCGCCCAGGTCGATGGCCTTGTAGTTCATATCCACCACATCCTGGCCCTTCTTCAGGTAGGAAGCCTTGGCCTTCTCCTTCATGTAACGGATGGCATCCTCCTGGGGCATGACCTTGGCCAGGGTGAAGAAAGCGGACTGCAGGATGGTGTTGTTGCGCTTGCCCATGCCGATCTCGATGGCCAGGTCGATGGCGTCGATGGTATAGAGCTGGATGTTGTTCTTGGCGATATAGCGCTTGGCATCAGCCTTCAGGTGATGGTTCAGCTCGTCCAGATCCCACTGGCAGTTGATCATGAACACGCCGCCGGGCTTGACATCGTTGACCATCTTGAAGCCCTTGGTGATATAGCTGGGGTTGTGGCAGGCCACGAAGTCGGCCTTGTTGATATAATAGGGAGAGCGGATGGGCTTATCACCGAAGCGCAGATGGCTGATGGTGACGCCGCCGGTCTTCTTGGAGTCGTACTGGAAGTACGCCTGGACATACTTGTCGGTATGGTCGCCGATGATCTTGATGGAGTTCTTGTTGGCGCCCACGGTGCCGTCGCCGCCCAGGCCCCAGAACTTGCACTCGATGGTGCCGGGAGCTGCGGTGTTGGGGCAGTTTTCATCCTCGGGCAGGGAGAGATTGGTCACATCGTCCACGATGCCGATGGTGAACTGGCGCTTCATCTCGTCCTTCTTCAGCTCATTATAAACGGCGAACACGGAGGCAGGAGGCGTATCCTTGCTGCCCAGGCCGTAACGGCCGCCGATGACCTTCACATCGTTCCAGCCGGCGTTGGCAAGAGCGGTGACCACATCCTGATACAGAGGCTCGCCCATGGCGCCGGGCTCCTTGGTGCGGTCCAGCACGGCGATCTTCTGTACGGAGGCAGGGAAGGCTTCCAGCAGCTTCTCGGGAGCAAAGGGGCGGTACAGGCGCACCTTCACCAGGCCCACCTTCTCGCCGTGGGCGTTCAGGTAGTCGATGACTTCCTCGGCCACGTCGCAGATGGAGCCCATAGCCACGATGACGCGGTCCGCCTCGGGATGGCCATAGTAGTTGAACAGCTTATAGTCAGTGCCCAGCTTGGCATTGATCTTGTCCATATACTTCTCCACCACGGCGGGCAGCTCTGCATAGTACTTGTTGCAGGCCTCGCGGTGCTGGAAGAAGATGTCGCCGTTTTCATGGCTGCCGCGCATATGGGGATGCTCGGGGTTCAGGGCGTGGCGGCGGAACTCGGCCACGGCGTCCATGTCGCACATATCCTTCAGGTCCTCGTAATCCCACACGGCGATCTTCTGGATCTCGTGGCTGGTGCGGAAACCGTCAAAGAAGTTGATGAAGGGGACCTTGCCCTCCAGCGCGGCCAGATGGGCCACAGGGGAGAGGTCCATGACCTCCTGCACGTTGCCCTCGCACAGCATGGCAAAGCCGGTCTGGCGGCAGGCCATCACGTCGGAGTGGTCGCCGAAGATGTTCAGGGCGTGGGAGGATACGGTACGGGCGGAAACATGGAACACGCAGGGCAGCTGCTCGGCCGCGATCTTGTACATGTTGGGGATCATCAGCAGCAGGCCCTGAGAGGCGGTATAAGTGGTGGTCAGTGCGCCGGAACCCAGGGAACCGTGCACAGCGCCGGCCGCGCCGGCCTCAGACTGCATCTCCACCACCTTGACCTGGGTGCCGAAGATGTTCTTCAGGCCGTTAGCGGACCACTGGTCCACAAAGTCGGCCATGGGGGACGACGGGGTGATGGGGTAGATGGCCGC
>CAMBKF010000009.1 GCA_945868085.1 uncultured Oscillibacter sp. | reverse complement strand
GGGCCGCCACCCGCTCCATGGACAGCACCATGTCCCCCAGGGGGATGAGCCCCGTTCCCGGGTCTGCGTCCTCCGCCGTGGGCAGCTCCCCCGGCTTTAAGTCAAACTCCGGAAAGCTCAGCACATCCGTGGGCCTGTCCACATTGCGCATGTCCCGGTTGATCTGATGGATCCCTTCGTCGTCTGTCAGCAGCACGTCGATCTCGCAGGGAAGCTCCATCCCCTCCGCCGCCAGGGCCGTGCGGATGGTCCGGCGGATCAGGGCGCAGTTGCTGTCCGATGCCGCCCCGGGCACGTCGGCGGTGATGGGTATATAGTGGGTCTTTCTCATTTCTTTTTCTTCTCCTCAAACTTGGCATAGGCTTCAATGATCCGCTGCACCATAATGTGCCGCACCACGTCGTTTTGGGTCAGGCGGCAGATGCCCACGCCCTCCACGCCGTCCAGCACCTTCATGGCCTCCTTCAGGCCGCTGGGCTTGTCGCTGGGCAGGTCGATCTGGGTCACATCGCCCGTGATGACCACCCGGGATCCAAAGCCCATTCTCGTCAGGAACATCTTCATCTGCTCCCGGCTGGTGTTCTGTGCCTCGTCCAGGATGATGAAGCTGTCGTCCAGGGTCCGGCCCCGCATGTAGGCCAGGGGCGCCACCTCAATGCTGCCCTTTTCCAGGTATTTCTGATAGGTCTCCGGCCCCAGCATGTCAAACAGGGCGTCGTACAGGGGCCGCAGATAGGGGTCTACCTTGCTCTGCAGGTCGCCGGGCAGAAAGCCCAGCCGCTCCCCGGCCTCCACCGCCGGGCGGGTGAGAATGATGCGGCTGACCTCCTTTTCCCGGAAGGCCTTCACCGCCGCCGCCACGGCCAGGTAGGTCTTGCCCGTGCCCGCCGGGCCCACGCCGATGGTCACCGGGCAGGCCTGGATGGTCCTTATGTAGTCCTTCTGGCCGATGGTCTTGGGCTTGATGGGCCGGCCCTTGGCGCTGATGCACACCACGTCCCGTGTCAGCTCGTCAATGCGGTCCAATTGTCCGCTGCGGCACAGGCCGATGACGTAGCGCACATGCTGCTCGCCCACGTTCTCCCCCCGGGAGATGAGCCGCAGCAATGCCTCGATGGCCTTTTCTGCCAGCATGGTGTCCTCGGGCTCGCCGGTGATGATGAGCTGCTCCTCCCGGTTTACCACCGATACATGAAATTCATTTTCCAAAATGCGGATATTCTCGTCAAAAGAGCCGAAAAGGCTCACAGCCTCCTCCATGCGCTCCAGGCTGATGCGCTGCTCCATGGGTCTCCTCCTCAGTTTGCTTCCTCTGTCTGCTGCACCTGCACGGGTACGCCGATCTGCTCCAGGCATTCCGCCTGCAGCGTGACCACCAGATAGCCCCCCTCCTCTGCGGCGGAGGATCTCGTCTCCGTCACGGAGCCGTCCGGGCCCAGCTGGGCCTTCAGCTGCTGCAGAAGGAGGGCCTCCCCCTCCTTCTGCGCCTGCTCCCGGCTGCGGCGGACGCTCTGGCCGTCATAGTATGTCACGGACTCCCGCACCACCGTAATAGGCAGGCGCAGCCCGCCCGGCAGCGACAGCGGATGATAATAAGTTATTTTATCACAGTTTGCGCCGCTTATGCTACCCCTGCCCCACAATTTTATTCTTTTTTTGCCAAAGTCCACGGAGATGGCGGTTTTCTCCCGCTTTTCCCCGCTTTTTTCCGTGACCTCCAGGGGCACCGATACGGACAGCTCATACCAGGTCCGGGCCTCCACGGTGCCCAGGCTGTGGGTCATGTAGGTGCTGCCCTCCCGGGATTCGTATACCCCGGTGACCAGCAGCTCCCCCTCCGTCACGGTGCTGCCCTCCGCCACCAGGGCCTTGCCGTCCAGGGCCCGCACCTGGGTCACCAGGCCGTCCCGGGCGGCCACGATGTTCCACACGCCCCCTTCGTCCGCGATCTCTGGCGGCCTCTGCCGCTCCACCACCTGCACATGGGCCACGCAGCCCTTCACGTTCACCGTCAGCCAGGATACGTCGTGCAGCTCCAGCAGCACATGGTTGCGCATGTCCTCCTGGTCGATCTCCAGCCCCGGGGAGCCGATGGTGATGCCGTAGTTTTCCAATGCCCGCAGCACCGTCTCCGTGGGCACCGTTTCGTTGCCGCTGACCCGGAACTCCCATATAAACAGGTTCCCGCCGAATAAAAGCAGCCAAAAAGCCGCGAACCCCGCCAAAAGCACATACCGCCTGCGAAACCGCCCCCACAGGACCGGTATGCCCCGGCACCGCAGCACCGTCACCTCTGCCCCGGTCTGCCCGGCGATCTCCTCCAGGGCCGGCCCCTGGGTCAGCAGCATCCGCAGCCGCAGGCATATTTCCGATTCCCACTGCAGATCCCAAAACAGGATACCCCTGGCCCCCAGCAGGTTCAGCACCCGCTCCGGGCAGGCGCATTGGATCTGCACCAGCTGGCTGCCCTGTAAATAATGGACGATTCGTTTATACATATTTACTCCATCAGCTCCACCCGGTCAATGTGTCCCGTCAGCCGCAGCTCCCCCTCGGTCATGGCCGCCAGCTGCAGGTCCTTTCCGGTTATGCGTACGGCCATGCTGCCGCCGGATACCGCCACCTCCTCCGTGCTGTAGGAGATGACGCCCCTATGCCCCGCCATGTAGAGCTGGCGGTTGCCGTACAGCTCCACCTGCGGCACACCCACCGCCGCCTCCGGCGGCAGATTCAGCCGCTCCACGGCCTCCACACCCACCTGGGATAGCTTCCGTTTCTGCATAGTCCCGCATCCTCCTCCCGTCCCACCTGCCCGGGTCTGCACTGCACTTCCTGTAAAGCCCTGTCATTGCGAACCAGTGACGGCTGTCACTGGTTCGCAATTCGTATTCCCCTGCACCATACCACTGGCGGGGTGTGTGGGGCCCATGTGTCCCGCCGCACACCTCTTTCCGCTTGCCAATCCTATGCCCCCGCGGGGAAAAACTTGCCTGTCCGGGGAAAAGGAAACAAAACGGACTGCCGAGAAAGCAGGCAAGCCCCGCGCCCCGGCTGCATAGACTGCTGCCGAGGGGGCGAGGCTGTGAGCAAACGGAAATGGCAGGCCCTGTGCCTGCTGGGCGTCATGGCGCTGCTGCTGGTGAACAGCGCCGCCGCCGGGGAGGCGGTGCGCCGGGGACTGGCTCTTTGCGCCCGGTCGGTGATCCCGGCGCTGTTTCCGTATTTTGTGGTGTCGGGACTTTTTACCTCCCTGGGCTTTGCCGAGGGGATGGGCCGCCGCCTGGCCCCGGCGGCGGAGCGGCTGTTCCGGGTGAGCGGGGCCGGGGCCTCCGCCTTTTTCCTGGGCCTTTTGGGCGGCTACCCGGTGGGCGGGCGCACTGTGGGCCAGCTGTACCGGGCGGGCCGCGTCTCCCGCGGCGAAGCGGAGCGCCTGCTCTCCTTCTGCAATAACGCGGGGCCGTCCTTCATCCTGGGCGTGGTGGGCCTGGGCTGCTTTCAGAGCCTGGCGGCCGGCTGGGCCCTGTATTTCATCCACGCCGTGTCCGCCGTTTGGGTGGGGATGCTGCTGCGGGGAAAGGCCCGCCCGCGGTCGGACCGATTTCACCCCCAGCCGCTGCCGGAAAAGATCCTCCCGGCCTTCATCCGGTCCGTGCAGGATTCCGCCCTGGCCATGCTCCGGGTCTGCGGT
The DNA here is from genome assembly GCA_945868085.1 of uncultured Oscillibacter sp. Classification (GTDB taxonomy): domain Bacteria; phylum Bacillota; class Clostridia; order Oscillospirales; family Oscillospiraceae; genus Vescimonas. The sequence continues at coordinate 55,760 of CAMBKF010000009.1, read as the reverse complement.
TTCGTGGTGTTTGCCCTGGTGGTGCAGGCCCTGGTGACGGAGTGGACAGGGGTGAGCCATCCGGCGGCCCTGGGCTTTATTGAGCTCACGGGAGGCGTTATGCGGCTGGGCGGCGGAAGGACGGACTTCGTGTGGGCGGCGGCGCTGCTGGGCTGGGGCGGTCTGTCCGTCCACGGACAGACGGCGGCGGTGCTGGCGGACACGGACCTGAAAATGGGCCGCTATTTTTTCGGCAAGCTCCTGCAGGCGGCCCTGTCCGCCCTGCTGGCCTATTTGCTGGCATTCTGTATAGCATAAAGCGGCCTATATCCTATGCAAAAATGCAAAACAGTCCATGAAAGATGCAGCACAGCAGGATGCCCATGGAAAGGGGCAGCAGCATCCCCACCAGGGTCCACTTTTTGCTGCCGGTCTCCTTGAGCAGGGTCAGGCAGGTGGTGCCGCAGGGCAGATGCATCAGGCACAGCACCGCGGCGCAGACCGCCGTCTGCCAGGACCAGCCGTGGAGGACCAGCACCTGGCCCAGGCGGGCCGTTCCGATGTCCGTCATAACGGAGGTGGACAGATACCCCATGGCCAGGATGGGCAGCATGATCTCGTTGGCGGGGAAAGCCAGGAGAAATGCCAGCAGCACCATGCCGTCCAGGCCCATGAGATCTCCCAGGGGTTGGAGGAGACCGGCCAGGACGGTCAGCAGCGGCCGGCCGGAGACGGTGAGGTTGGCCAGCAGCCATAATACTGCCCCGGCGGGCATAGCCACCGTCACCGCCCGGCCCAGGACAAAGAGCGTCCGGTCCAGCAGGGAGCGCACCAGGACCTTGCCCACCTGCGGCAGGCGATAGGGCGGCAGCTCCAGAGAGAAGGAGGACACCTGCCCCCGCAGGAGGGTCCGGGAGAGGAGCTTGGAACACAGCAGCGTCATGCCCACGGAAAAGAGGATCACGGCCAAAAACAGCCCCGCCCCCAGCAGCCGCCGGCCGGGGCCGGCGGTATTTCCCAGGAAAAACAGGGAGATCAGCGCCACCAGGGTGGGAAAACGGCCGTTGCAGGGCACCAGGGAATTGGTCAGCTGGGCCGTGAGCCGCTCCCGGGGGGAGTCGATGATGCGGCAGCCGGTGACGCCGCAGGCGTTGCAGCCGAAGCCCATGCACATGGTCAGGCTCTGACGCCCGTGGCCGCCGCAGCGGCACATGAGACCGTCCAGGTTGAAGGCCACCCGGGGCAGATACCCGGCGTCCTCCAGCAGGGTGAACAGGGGGAAGAAAATGGCCATGGGCGGCAGCATCACCGCCACCACCCAGGCGGTGGTGCGGTACAGACCATCAGAAACCAGGCCCCGGAGCCAGGGCGGCGCGCCCAGGGAGGCAAGGCCGTCCCGGAGGGGCTCCAGCAGGGAAAACAGAGCCTTTTGCAGAAACTCCGAGGGGGCGGAGGAGCCCCAGATGGTCAGGTAAAACACCGCGCCCAAAAGCAGCAGCATGGCGGGAATGCCCACCAGCCGCCCTGTCAGCAGCCGGTCCAGCAGCCGGTCCCGCCGGTGGGGCGGTTTCTGAAAGCGCAGGCAGGCCGCGCCCATCTCCTCCGCCAGGTGTACCCGGGCGGCGGTGACGACGTCCCGGAGGGAGCGGCCGGTGAGGCTGCCCAGGCTGTCCTGGGCCCGGGCCAGGGCGGCCGTCTCCCCCGGCTGGGGGGCAAGCTCCCCGCACAGCAGGGCCAGGGCTCTGTGTCGGGGACAGGGCAGCAGGGCCAGGGCCTTTTCCACGGGGGCGGGATAGGGGATGCGCCAGGGATCGGGCGCCCCGGCGCGCTCTCCCTGGGCCAGAACGGCCTGCACCAGCTCCGCCAGGCCCCGGCCCCGGCCGGCGGCGGCGCCCACCACCGGGCAGGAGAGCTGCCGGGCCAGGGCAGCTAGGTCAATTTCCAGGCCGTCCTTTTCCGCCTCATCCAGCAGGTTTACGCACACCACCAGCCGGGGCGTGATCTGCCGGATCTGCAGGATGAGATTCAGGTTCCGGCAAAGGCAGGTGGCATCCGCCACGGCCAGGGTCACATCCGCCGCGCCGGAGAGAAGATAATCCCGGGTCACCTCCTCCTCGGGAGAGTCGGCGGAGAGGGAATAGGTGCCGGGCAGGTCCACCAGGCGGACGGAGCAGTCTCCGGCCCGGAAGGTGCCCTCCGCCAAGGCAACGGTTTTGCCCGGCCAGTTCCCCGTGTGCTGATGCAGCCCCGTCAGGGCGTTGAAGATGGTGGATTTGCCCACATTGGGATTGCCCGCCAGGGCCACCGTGAGCTGCTTCATGTGCGCTCCCCCTTGCCGCAGATGTTTCCCCATTGTATGCGCGCGGGAGGGGGACGGTGCCGTCTATTTGGCCGGGGCGGCGCATATACTGCCTGCGTGCTGCGAGGCAGCCGGGAGGAGGAAGCAAAATGAAGATCCATGTGGTGCAAAAGGGGGAGACCCTTTTCTCCATCGCACAGCAGTACGGCGTATCCGCCCGTCTGCTGCAAAAGCTCAATGAGGCGCCGGCGGACGGAACGCTGGTGCCGGGGCAGACCCTGGTGGTGCTGCTGCCGGAAAAGACCCATGTGGTGCGCCGGGGCGACACGGTGTGGTCCATTGCAAGGGAGCACGGCCTGTCCACCCGGGAGCTGTACCAAAACAACATCTTTCTCCAGGGGCAGGGAGCCCTGACCCCGGGAGAGGAACTGATCCTGTCCCTGCGGGACGCGGGCCGGGAGGGGTCCCTGGGCGTGAACGGCTACGCCTACCCCTTCATAAACGGGGATCTGCTGCGCCAGGTGCTGCCCTACATGACCTATGCCACCCCATTTACCTACGGCATCGGGGCGGACGGGGACCTGGTGCCCCTGTGGGACGAGGGGATCCTAGCGGCGGCGGGGCAATACAGCGTGCTGCCGTGGATGCATCTGTCCACCATGACGGAGGAGGGACGGTTCTCCTCCGCCCGGGCGGAGACGCTGCTGGGCAGCGCTCCCCGGCAGGAGACGCTGCTGGGGCAGATCAAGGAGATCCTGAAGGAGAAGGGCTACGGCGGGCTGGATGTGGATTTCGAGTACATCCGGCCGGAGCTGGGGGCGGCCTATGCAGCCTTCGTAGACCGGCTGCGCCGGGAGCTGAATCCCCTGGGATACAGCGTGCTGGTGGCCCTGGCCCCCAAGACCTTCGCCAGGCAGCGGGGGCTGCTGTACGAGGCCCACGACTACGCCGCCCTGGGCCGGGCCGCCAATGGGGTGCTGCTGATGACCTATGAGTGGGGCTATACCGCCGGGCCGCCTATGGCCGTGGCTCCCCTGGACAAGGTGCGCCAGGTGGTGGACTACGCCCTGACGGAGATCCCGGCGGAGAAGCTGTTTCTGGGCGTGCCGGTGTACGGCTACGACTGGCCGCTGCCCTTCCGGGAGGGGGTGACCCGGGGCGAATCCGTCTCGCCCCAGGAGGCCCTGGCCCTGGCCCGGCGGCACGGGGCGGAGATACGCTATGACGAAACAGCCCAGGCACCGTGGTTCCGGTATACGGCGGCGGGAGGCAGGGAGCACGAGGTGTGGTTTGAGGACGCCCGGAGCAGCTATGCCAAGTTCCGCCTGGCGGCGGAGAAGGGCCTGCAGGGAGTGGGCCTGTGGAATCTGATGCGGCCCGCGCCCCAGACGTATCTGGTGCTGCACGGGGGATTTGAGATCGAGGTGATGCGGTAAGAGGGCGGCACCCTTTGGGGCGGGGCACGGATTGCCACACCAGTGACGTCGGTCACTGGCTCGCAATGACAAGCTTCGCAAGAGGTGCGGCGGGCGGCGAGGTGAGGGCACCCCGCCCTACGCATATTTGAAAAGCTGGCGCAAAGGGGCACGGATTGCCGCACCGGTGACGTCGGTCACTGGCTCGCAATGACAAGCTTCGCAAGAGGTGCGGCGGGCGGCGGGCTGGGGGCAGCCCGCCCTACGGAATGAAAACAGGAAATTCGGCGGTGCGGGCCGATGTGGGCATCGGCCCCTACGGAGGGCATGGGATCTTGTGCAAGTCCGGTGCGGGTCGTCCGGGAGGCCGACCCCTACGAAATTATGACAAGAAATACGGCGATAAAAGCAAAACAGGCGGCTGACCCGGGGTGGGCCAGCCGCCTGCTTTTTAGAAAGAGGAGAGAAAAACACTTTGTACGAGAATAACTTACAATCTGCGGCGGAAAATGTCAACGGGTGGGACGCAGGATTCATAATTTGTTTACAAGAATGGGGCAAAATTCCTATTGCATATTCAAAAAATGCGTGGTAATATTTAGTCCGCTAATAGTTAGCGTGCTAAATTTTAAAAAGGAGGGATGCGGCGTGAAGCATTGCACAGCACAGCAGGAGCATTTCGGCCCGCTGCTGGGATACTGCGACCACCAGATGATGAAGCTGATGGTGCGCAAGCTGCGCAGGTATGACGTGTCGCCTATGCAGTGCCGCACACTGACCTTTCTCTATGAGCAGCAGGGGGATGTGACCCAAAAGAACCTGCAGGAATTCCTGCGGGTGAAGCCCCCCACGGTGAACGGCATCGTGGAGCGGCTGGAGGAGAAGCATCTGCTGACCCGGAGCGTATCCCCGGGAGACGGACGGTGCAAGCTGCTGCATCTGACAGAGGAGGGGCGGTGCTTTTATCAGGAATTCATCGCCATTATGGACGAGGTCCACCGGCAGGCGGAGCAGGGCTTCACAAAGGAAGAAGTGAAGCTGCTGCAGGGCTTTTTACAGCGGGTGGCCGAGAATTTGTCCCGGGAAACGGAGGAAACACACACATGAAGAAAAAAAGACTGATGGACTATACCACAGGGTATCGGGTGCTCATTGCAGCGGGCATTCTGTGCTCGGCGGGAGAGGCCGTGCTGGAGCTGCTGCTGCCCCAGGTCATGAGCGACATTGTGGACATCGGCATCAAAAACGCGGACAGGAGCTACATCCTGATGGCGGGGCTGAAGATGGTGGTCATGGCCCTGGTGTCCCTGGCCCTGGGCGTAGGGGCGGCGGTGCTGGCCTCCAAAGCCGGTATGGGCTTCGGCGCCAATCTCCGGGCCGCCGAGTATCGGCAGGTGCAGAGGTTCTCCTTTGCCAACATTGAGCATTTCTCCACCGCATCGCTGATTACCCGGCTGACCAACGACGTAAACAGCCTGCAGATGACCCTGATGATGGGCATGCGGATGCTGGTGCGGGCCCCGGTGATGCTGGTGACGGCCCTGGTGATGGCCCTGGTCATCAGCACGCGGCTGAGCCAGGTGTTCCTGGTGGTGATCCCGCTGCTGGTGCTGGGCGTGGTGCTGGTGCTGCGGAAGGTGGGGCCGTTCTTCACCTCCCTGCAGGGGGCCACGGACGACCTGAACCTGGTGGTGCAGGAGGACCTGAACGCCATAAGAGTGGTGAAATCCTTCGTGCGGGAGGATGTGGAAAAGGATAAGTTTGCCCGGCGCAACGAAAAGCTCAAGGCCATGGCCGAAAAAGCCTTCGGCTTTGTGGTGATGTTCATGCCGCTGATCTTCCTGCTCATGGGCGGCACCATCGTTGCGGTGCTGTGGATCGGCGGGAACTATGTGTACGAGGGAAGCCTGCTCTCCGGCGATCTGATCGCATTTTTCACCTATGTGTCGGAGATCCTCATGTCGCTGATGATGGTGTCCATGGTGATGATGATGCTCACCCGATCCATCGCCTGCGGCAAGCGCGTGATGGCGGTGCTCAATGAGGAGCCCCAGATCACCGACCGGGAGGCCCGGGAGGGGCTGACGGTGGAGGATGGCTCTATCGACTTTGACCACGTGTATTTCCGCTACAATGAAGATGGCCAGACCTGGAACCTGGAGGATATCGACCTGCACATCCCCTCCGGGGCTACGGTGGGCATCCTGGGCGGCACCGGCAGCGCCAAGACCACGCTGGTGAGCCTGATCCCCAGGCTGTACGAGGCCACAGAGGGCCGCGTGTGCGTGGGCGGACACGATGTGAAGGAATACTCCATGGTGCATCTGCGGGATGAGTGCGCCATGGTCCTGCAGAAGAACACCCTGTTCTCCGGTACCATCAGGGAGAACCTCCGCTGGGGCGATGTCAAGGCCACGGAGGAGGAGATGCGGGATGCCTGCCGCATCGCCTGCGCAGAGGAATTTATCGAGAAAATGCCCGATGGGTACGACACCTACATTGAGCAGGGAGGCACCAATGTGTCCGGCGGACAGAAGCAGCGGCTATGCATCGCCCGGGCTATTCTGCGGCGGCCCAAGGTGCTGATCCTGGACGACTCCACCTCCGCGGTGGACACGGCCACGGATGCGGCTATCCGCCGGGGGCTGCGGTCGACTTTGCCGGGGACTACGAAGCTCATCATCGCCCAGCGCATTTCGTCTGTGCAGGACGCGGACATGATCGTGGTGCTGGACGACGGCAAGATCTCCGGCGTGGGCAGCCACGCGGAGTTGCTGGCAAGCAACGAAATTTACAGAGAAGTGTATGAATCCCAGCAGGGAGGAGGTGCCATTGATGGCTGAGACAAAACGCAGACCCGGACCCCACGGGCCCGGCGGCGGGCAGCGCCACGGATACCAGAAGCCCAAGGACATGAAGGGCACCGTGAAAAAGCTGCTGAAATACATGGGCCGCTACAAGGGGGCGCTGGTAGTGGTGGCGGTGTGCCTGGTGGTGAGCAGCGGAGCGTCCATCCTCTCCAGCTACCTGCTCAAGCCTGTGATCAACGACTATATCCTGCCGGGTGATTTCCCGGGGCTTATTAAAATGCTGTGCCTTATGGGCGGGGCCTTTGCCCTGTCGGGCGCGTGCTCCTACGCCTATGCGCGGATCATGGTCCACATCGCCCAGAACACCGTGGCGGCTATACGGCGGGATCTGTTCAACAAGATGCAATCCCTGCCCCTGCGGTACTTTGACACCCACCAGTCCGGCGACCTGATGAGCCGGTTTACCAACGACATTGACACCATTTCGGAGATGATCAACTCCAGCTTCGCAAACCTCATCTCCTGCGCCCTGACATTCCTGGGCACCGTGGGCATGATGCTGTACCTGAACTGGGTGCTGACGCTCATCACCTTCGTCTTCCTGGCGCTGATGCTCTTCACGGTGAAGACCATCGGTGGGCGCAGCCGGGTGAGCTTCCAGAGCCAGCAGGCGGCACTGGGCGCGGTGAACGGCTATGTGGAGGAGATGATCGAGGGGCAGAAGGTCATCAAGGTCTTTAACCACGAGCAGAAGACCATTGACCAGTTTGACACCCTCAATGAGAGCTACCGCCAGGCGGCCACCGCCGCCCAGGCCTACGCCAGCTCCATGATGCCCGCCATGGGCAACCTCTCCCGCATCAACTACGCCGTTACCTGCTGCGTGGGCGGGCTTTTGGCCATCGGCGGCGTGGGAGACATCGGCTCCCTGGCGGCGTACCTGCTGTATGTGAAGCAGGTGTCCCAGCCCATCGCCCAGATGAGCCAGCAGGTGAACACCATCCTGGCCGCTGTGGCCGGCGCGGAGCGCATCTTCGCCGTAATGGAGGAGCAGCCCGAGGTGGACCAGGGCAAGACCGTGCTGGTCCGGGCGGAGAAGAAGGACGGGGCGCTCCGCGAGGTGCCCTACCGCACCGGCTGCTGGGCCTGGAAGGCCCCCGACGGCACCATGACGGAGCTGCGGGGCGATGTGCGGTTTGACCATGTGGACTTCGGCTACACCAAGGAAAAGACCGTGCTGCACGACGTGAGCCTGTACGCCGAGCCCGGGCAGAAGATCGCCTTCGTGGGCTCCACCGGCGCGGGGAAAACCACCATTACGAACCTCATCAACCGCTTTTATGACATTGACGCCGGGACCATCACCTATGACGGCATCGACGTGCGGAATATTGAGAAAAACTCCCTGCGCAGGTCCCTGGGCATGGTGCTGCAGGATACGCACCTGTTTACCGGCACCATCGCCGAGAACATCCGCTACGGCCGGCCCGACGCCACCGACGAGCAGATCGTGGCCGCGGCCAAACTGGCCAACGCCGACGGCTTCATCCGCCACCTGCCCCAGGGGTATGACACCCCCATCACCGGGGACGGCGGCAGCCTGAGCCAGGGCGAGCGGCAGCTGCTGGCCATCGCCCGGGCGGCGGTGTCCGATCCCCCGGTGCTGATATTGGACGAGGCTACCTCCTCCATCGACACCCGGACGGAAAAGCTCATTGAAAAGGGCATGGATTCCCTCATGGCCGGGCGGACGGTGTTCGTTATCGCCCACCGGCTCTCCACCGTGCGCAATGCCCAGGCTATCCTGGTGCTGGAGCAGGGGGAGATCATCGAGCGGGGCGACCACGAGGATCTGCTGGAGCAGAAGGGTCGGTATTACCAGCTGTATACGGGACAGAGCGAGCTGTCCTGAACTGATGAAAATTCCTGCGGAATTTTCTGCCAAAAGGCTGCAAAGCTATGGTATAATACTATTCAGCAATTCAGTGGAGCGGAAAAATATTGAAGGAGGACAAGAGCATGACAGAACAGGAATTGATGCGTTTAGCCATGGAGATGCTGGACAAAGCCTATGTTCCCTACTCCCACTTCCCCGTGGGCGCGGCCCTGGAGTGCGAGGACGGGACGGTGTATACCGGCTGCAACATCGAAAACGCCGCCTTCCCCTGCACCATCTGCGCCGAGCGGACGGCCATGTTCAAGGCCATCAGCGAGGGGAACTGCAAGTTCAGGCGCATCGTGGTGGCCGGAAAGAGCGAGGACTTCTGCGTGCCCTGCGGCTCCTGCCGCCAGGTGATGCGGGAGTTTGCCCCGGAGCTGGAGGTCATCTGCCTCAACGGCAAGGGCGAGGCCAGGCACTACACCCTGCGCCAGCTGCTGCCGGAGAGCTTCGGGCCGGAGTACCTGTAACGCCCGGGCCGGGCCGGACATAGAATGAGACAGTCCGTGACGGAGGAGGGCGTTGCCCATGGAGAGCGATCTTTCCTGCCTGGGCAGCGGACAGAGGGGCATCATCACCGCCCTGCGCTTTTCCGGCGGGAAAAGGCGGCGGCTCATGGAGCTGGGGTTCATCCCCGGGGCCATGGTGACGGCCCTGCAGAAGGCGCCCTTCGGCGGGGCTGTGTCCTATGAGGTCATGGGAACGGTCATCGCCCTGCGGAGCGCCGATGCCCGGCGGATCGGGATCAGCTTATGTGAATAAAAACAGAGCCCTCCGGCCTAGCCGGAGGGCTCTGTTTTTAGGACTTAGTCATGCGATTTTTGAAAAACGGTATTTTCGGCAGGCGCCACAGCAGCAGCGAGCCCAGACCATAGCAGGCGATCAGCTCGCCCAGAGCAACAGAGGCGGCGTTGAGGGCAAAGGTTACGGCGAAGGCATCGGTGAAGCCTACCTGCTCCCAGGCCAGCATGCCGCCCACCAGGAGACCGTTGCACACCACCGGCGGCAGCGGGGCCAGCCACTTGCAGCGACACCGGGAAGTGAGAAAAGCCGCCAGGAGAGTGGTCAGCGAGCCCATGACGATGTCCAGCAGGCCGTAGGGGCTGAGGAGGTTGGTGATGAGGCAGCCCACAAACAGACCCCACACCGTTTCCGGAAAGAAAAACGGCAGCACGCACAGGGCCTCGGCAAAGCGGCACTGCACCGTGCCGAAGGTCACGCCGAAAACGGACCCGAAGATGGACAGCACCGCGTAGACGGCGCCTACGGCGGCAGCGGCGGCAAGATGTTGAACGGTCAATTTTTTCATGGTGATATCCTCCCATTTTTTGTTTAGAGAACGGCCGGAGCCGAACGAACGCCGCGCACGGCGCTTGGACAGGGTGTGGAAACCTGTCGGGTGGTAGTATAGCACAAACGGGGGAGAATGCAAGGGGCGTTTTGGGGGATGGGGGATGCGGGCGCTGTGCGCGCTGGCTGCGCAATGACAGGTTTTACCGGGGGCTGCGGCGTGGACGGCGGGACACATGGGTCCCGCCCTACAGGGCGTTTTGTAGGGCGGCGTGCCCTCACGCCGCCGCGATGGTGCGGGGGGCTATCGGGCGGCGGGCTGGGGGCAGCCCGCCCTACGCATTTGTAAGAATGATTGTACGAAATGGGGCGGGACAAAGAAGGCGGCGGTCCCTAAGTTTTTGGGCGGACGGGGAAATATATTTTGAATTTCACAAAAAATATTGAGTTTTATAGCAAATAGGCCTTGACTTTTGACAAAAATCATGTAAAATAATATGGCTTGCATTATGCGGGCAAATCCTTGCTCTCACCGAATGTGAGGGCCATAAGACCAGAAGGAGGTGCAAAAGTATGGCTAAAATTTCTGCCAACTATGAGGTCGTTTACATCATCGACCCGGCACAGGGTGAGGAGGCTATTGCCGCTACCGTGGCAAAGTTCCAGGCTCTGGCTGAGCAGAACGGTTCCGACGTGGTCGTGGACGAGTGGGGCAAGCGCCGGCTTGCTTACGCCATCGACTACAAGACCGAGGGTTACTATGTGCTGATGAGCTTCACCAGCGCGCCCGAGTTCCCCAAGGAACTGGATCGTATCCTGGGCATTACCGAGGGCATTATGCGTTCCATGATCGTCTGCAAGGACGAGTAAGGGAGGCACACAAATGCTGAACAAGATCTTCATCATGGGTCGTCTGACCCGCGATCCGGAGCTGCGCAGACTTGAAAACGGAACCGCTGTGACTAGATTTTCTTTGGCAGTGGATCGGGACTTTAAGTCTCAGAACGGCGAGAGAAGCACGGATTTTATCGACGTGGTCGCCTGGCGCAGCACGGCGGAATTCGTGAGCAAGTACTTCACCAAGGGCCGCATGGCCATTGTGGAGGGCCGTTTGCAGATCCGGGACTGGAAAGATAGGGACGGCAACAACCGCCGCAGCGCGGAAGTGGTGGCCGACAATGTGTATTTCGGCGACTCCAAGCGCGACGGCGCCCCCAGCGGCGACTACGCTGCACCCATGGGTGGATATGCCGCGCCCGTGAACACGACCTCCAGCTTTTCCGAGATCGACGACGAGGACGGCGACCTGCCGTTCTGATCCGTACCCCCGGGGTACACCAATTCTATAAAGGAGGAATTTTTCCATGGCTATGGAACGCGAAAATAGAGCGCCCCGCGGCAACGGCCGCAAGCGCCGCAAGGTCTGCCAGTTCTGCGTGGACAAGTGCGAGCACATCGATTACAAGGACGCCGCCAAGCTGCGCCGCTTCATCAGCGAGCGCTCCAAGATCCTGCCCCGCCGCACCACCGGCACCTGCGCTATGCATCAGCGTCAGCTGACGATGGCCATCAAGCGGGCCCGCCAGATCGCCCTGCTGCCCTTCGTCACCGAATAAGGCAGAGATATATGCAAATGAAAACAGACGCAGCCGCGAGGTTGCGTCTGTTTTTTTGATGAGTGGCGGAGGACTGCGGGCTATCGGGCGGCGGGATAGGGCGCGGGCTCATCGGTACGGCCCAGGAGGTAGTCCACGCTGGTTGCATAAAAGTCTGCCAGACGGAGGAGCACATCGGTGGTGATGTCCCGCTTGCCCATTTCGTAGTAGGAATAGCAGACCTGCGAGCATTGCAGATAGGCAGCCAGGTCCTTTTGAAGCAGATCCCGGTCCTCCCGCAGGTCACGGATGCGTCTATACATGATGTTGTGCCTCCTTTTTGGTATCACAAAAAGTATAGGCAAAACAAATTGTTTTATTGACAGATAAAACAATTTGTTATATCATAAAAATACAGAAATAGATGAAGCATCGTTTTGCCGCAAAAAATGGAAAACAAATACTGACTACAAACAGGGGGATAAAGCATGGAAAACATCCCTGGAACGGCTATTTTCAATATCGCAAAAGGACTTGAAAAATATCAGCGGATCATGCACGAACTGCACATAACGGATGTATCTGTGGACGCAGAATTTCAGAGGAATTTTAACGGTTTTTACAGAGTGCGGCAGAGAAACAAGGCATTTTATCAATGCTACTACGGATATATGGAAATGCAGAAAGATAACACCGAATTGACTTTCCGCGAGGTTTTGCTGCACCTGTATAAGCAAACGGGGCGTATGGAAGCGTCTTTCAGCAGCAAGCTGCTGGCGACAGTGCGTCCGGAAATGCCCATCTGGGATGCCATGGTGCTGAAAAATTTGGGGTTGAGAGCACCGTCAGCCTACGCTGAGGGACGGGCGGATAAAATTGTGAGGTTATATGACACCATCTGCCAATGGTATCAAAGCAGTGAAGCGCTGGAATGTACGGAACAATTTGAGAGATTGTTTCCGGGAACGAATTTAACAGCTACAAAGAAGGCAGACTTTATCCTTTGGCAGACAAGGGGGGAGTGAAATGCTGCTTTTATGTGCAGGCTTTGTATTACTTATGTTAAGAGTTTTGCTGAAAATCGCATTATTCATCCCATGGGTGCTGATTGGATTTGTCCATAGCTTATTGAAGCATAAATGAGGGGGAAAAATAATAGGGGCCTTTCCGCAGCCTGGAAGAATCCTGTTCATGCGCGTCGTTTGGAATGATCCCGTAGGGGCCGATGTCCCCATCGGCCCGACCTCACCTCTTCACAAAAAAGTCCCGTTCCGATGTCAAACATCGGAACGGGACTTTTTCAATTCAATTTTATCACAGCTGCCCTCACAGCTTCGTCACCATGGGGATCACCATGGGGCTGCGCTTGGTGTGCTTATAGAGATAGCTGCTCACGGCGCTGCGGACGGCCCGGGAGACCTCGCCGTCGTCCCGGCGCTTCCGGGCGGGCATGGCGTCTACGGTTTTCTGGGCTACCTCCCGGATCTGATGCAGCAGCTCCTCGGACTCCTTTACATACACGAAGCCCCGGGTGACGATCTCCGGCGGGCACAGAAGCTGATGGTCGTGAGAGGACATGGAGAGGACCACCACTACCATGCCGTCCTCGGCCAGGAGCTTGCGGTCGTTGAGGACCACAGCCCCTACCTCGCCTACGCCGGACCCGTCCACGAACACCTCCCCGGCGGGGACGGAGGTCTCGCACTTGATGTGCTTGCCGGTGATCTCGATGACGGAGCCGTTATCGGCTACCACGATATTATTGGGGTTCATGCCCATGGACTCCGCCACGCGCTTATGGATCTGCAGCATGCGCTGCTCGCCGTGGAGGGGGATGAAGAACCGGGGCTTGGTCAGGGCGTGGATGATCTTCAGCTCCTCCTGGCAGGCGTGGCCGGAGACATGGAGCATATCCGCCTTGTCATACACCACGTCCACGCCCTTGCGGAACAGCTCGTTGATGACCCGGCCCACGGTGACCTCGTTGCCGGGAATGGCGGAGGCGGAGATGATGACCTTATCCGTGGGGCCCACGTCGATCTGCTTATGGGTGGAGAAGGCCATGCGGTACAGGGCGCTCATCTCCTCGCCCTGGGAGCCGGTGGTGACGATGACCTGCTGCTCCGGCGGCAGGTTTTTCAGCCGGTTCAGGTCCACCACGGTGCCCTTGGGCACCTTCATATAGCCCAGCTCCGTGGAGACCTTCATAATATTCTCCATGCTGCGGCCGGTGACGGCCACCTTGCGCCCGCAGGCGTGGGCGGCGTCAATGACCTGCTGGATGCGGTGGACATTGCTGGCAAAGGTGGTGACGATGATGCGCTTTTTGCAGCCGGTGAACTGCCGGGCGAAGGTCTTACCCACGGCCCGCTCGCTCATGGTATAGCCGGGGCGCTCCACATTGGTGGAGTCCGCCAGCAGGGCCAGGACACCCTCGTGGCCCAGGGCGCCGAAGCGGGCCAGGTCGATGACCTCCCCGTCGATGGGGGTGGAGTCGATCTTGAAGTCGCCGGTATGGACGACGGTGCCCATACGGGTGTGGATGGCGAAGGCCACGGAGTCGGCGATGGAATGGTTCACATGGATGAACTCCACCTGAAATTTGCCCGCCCGGACGGTATTGCCCGGCTCCACGGTGATGATCTTGGTGGAGTCCAGCAGCTTGTGCTCCTGGAGCTTCAGCTTGATGAGGCCGGCGGTGAAGCGGGTGCAGTAGATGGGCATGCTCACCTGCTTGAGCACATAGGGGATGGCCCCGATATGATCCTCGTGGCCGTGGGTGATGAACAGGCCCCGCAGACGGTTGTGGTTTTTCACCAGGTAGCTGACGTCGGGAATGACGCAGTCGATGCCGTACATATCGTCGCCGGGGAAGGCCATGCCGCAGTCCACCACGATGATCTCACCGCCGTACTCGTAGGCGGTCATATTTTTGCCGATCTCATTGAGACCGCCCAGAGGAATGATCTTCAGTTTTTCTGCCATAAAAGTTATTGATTCTCCTTTTTTAATCCGGGGCCGCGGCGGGCGGAGAAGGGGCGCAAAAATGCGCAGGAAAACAAAAGGCGCTCCGCCTGCGCCGGGCCCTGCATCGCCCTGCGCGGCGGCGGAGGTCCGCCCGGCCGTGACCGTATTTGAATTTTTTCGGGGGATAAGCCCCGTTTATCGCATCGCGGCGTCCACATCGCCCGCGAAAAGATACACATGATGCTGGACTGGCGAAAATTCCTGCGGAATTTTCTGCCGGAGTTTTTTAAATTGAGCCCTAAAAAGACTTTGCAGGGCGGGGTTACGGATTGCCACGACCAGTGTGCGCACTGGTCTCGCAATGGCAGGATGGAGGGAAGATTTCCCTCCGATCATTTCATAGTATAGCACATTTATTACCACTTGTACACCCCCAACCGTGCGCCGGGTTTTCGCCCCCTTCGACAGAGCGGAAAAAAGTGACCCATGGAGACAAAGAAACGCTTGTACCCCCCGGGCGAATATGGTATAATGTAAAATCAGCAAACTGGGTCACTATCTGCATATGACAAGGGAGGGCAGACCATGAACGAGAGGATCCGAAAGCTTGTGCGCACCAATACGCTGGCGTATATCCTGCTGCTGCTCCTGTTTGCGGGGGTGACGGCGAAGGTATCCCTCCCCCTGGCCATCGTCGAAGGGGCTGCCGCCCTGCTGGTGTGGTACATCAGCCGCCGGCGCGGCAAGGTGGTGCAGCAGCAGCTGCACCAGTATGTGGAGCGCATCGCCGGCGGGGCCGACACCGCCAAAAACAGCAACATGCTCTTTGCCCCCATGCCCATGATGGTCTTTAACCCCGAGAGCGACGATGTGCTTTGGGCCAATGACCTGTTCACGGACCTGCCGGGGGTGGGCAAGGACATTTTCGAGTCCCGGGTGCGGGACGTGGTGGAGGGCTTCGAGACCCACTGGATCCTGGAGGGAAAGCCGGAGTACCCGGGGCTGTTCACCTGGAACGGACGGTGCTACCGGGTGTTCGGCTGCCTGTCCCGGCCTGAGGAAAAGGGCCATTTGGGCGTGCTGGCCACCACCTACTGGATGGACGTGACGGACCTGGAGCACATGCGCACGACCCTGGCCGAGACACGGCCTGTGGTGGCCATCATCATGATCGACAACTACGAGGACCTCATGAGCGCCTGCCCGGAGGGGAAACGCTCCGCCGTGCGGGCGGCCGTGGAGGAGAAAATGGACCAGTGGCGGGGCGAGAGCGGCGCGCTGCTGATGAAATCCGACCGGGACCGCTATCTGATGGTCCTGGACGAGGCACGATACGAAAAATTCGCCGCCGGGCGCTTTTCCATCCTGGACGATGTGCGCACGGTGCAGGCGGGGGAGGGCGTGTGCGCCACGCTCTCCATCGGCGTGGGCCGGGAGGCAGCGGGGTTCGAGGCCCTGTATAAAAACGCCGGCCTTGCCCTGGAGATGGCCCTGAGCCGGGGCGGCGACCAGGCTGTGGTGAAGGACCGGATGAACTTCGAATTCTACGGCGGCCGGGCCAAGACCACGGAAAAACGCACCAAGGTGAAATCCCGGGTCATGGCCAACGCCCTGGGCGACCTGATGGACGACACGGAGCATGTGTATGTCATGGGCCATA
Organism: uncultured Oscillibacter sp.; assembly: GCA_945868085.1. GTDB lineage: Bacteria > Bacillota > Clostridia > Oscillospirales > Oscillospiraceae > Vescimonas. Next base: position 39,806 of record CAMBKF010000009.1, on the reverse strand, counting down.
AGTACGCCGATATGGATACCCTGGGCGCCGCGGCGGGCATATGCGCCATCGCCCGCAAGCGGGGCAAGCACGCCCGGATCGTGCTGGACATGGAAAACAACTCCGTGGGGCCCATGCTGCGAAAGCTCCGGGCGCTGCCGGAATACAAGGATGTGTTTATCGGCGGCGGGGACGCCTTTTTGCGGGTGCAGCCGGACACGCTCCTGGTGGTGGTGGACACCAACCGGCCGGAGAGCGTGGAATCCGAGCCGCTGCTGGAGAGCTGCAACCGGGTGGCCGTTATCGACCACCACCGCCGGGGCAGCAGCTACATTGAGAAAATGGCACTGAACTACCACGAGCCCTACGCCTCCTCCGCCAGCGAGCTGGTGACGGAGCTGCTGGGGTATCTGCTGGAGACCGGGGACCTGCTGAAGACCGAGGCGGAGGCCCTGCTGGCGGGCATCGTGCTGGACACCAAGAACTTTACCAACCGCACCGGGGGCCGCACCTTTGAGGCGGCGGCGTATCTGCGCCGGGCCGGGGCCGACACCCAGGATGTGCAGCGGATGTTCCAGAGCGACCTGGAGTCCATGATCGACCGCTACGCCATCATACGGCGGGCGGAGCTGTATCGGGAGGATCTGGCCATTGCCGCTATTGACGAGCCCTGCGAGCGGGTGACGGCCGCCAAGGCTGCCGACGAGCTGCTGACCCTCAGCGGCGTGCAGGCATCCTTTGTGTTCTATCCCAAGGATGACGGCGTGTATATCTCCGCCCGGTCCCTGGGCGAGGTGAATGTGCAGGTCATTGTGGAGGCTCTGGGCGGCGGCGGCAACTCCACCAGCGCCGGCGGACAGCTGCCCGGCGTGACGGTGGATCAGGTGCGCCAAAAGCTCCGGGATGCCATTGAAAAATACTACGAAAAACCCAACCAAGGAGGAACCAATAAATGAAAGTTATTCTGAAAGCCGATGTGAGAGGCAAGGGCAAAAAAGGACAGATGATCGAGGTGGCCGAGGGCTATGCGCGGAACTTCCTGCTGCCCAAAGGACTGGCCGTGCTGGCCACGGCGGACGCCATGAACACCATGCGCCTGCAGGAGAAGGCCAAGGCCAAGGCCGACGCAGAGGCCAAGGCCGCCGCCACGGAGATCGCCGAGAAGCTCAAGGGCTTGCAGGTGAAGGTGCCGAGCAAGGGCGGCGAGGGCGGCAAGCTCTTCGGCGCTGTGACCGGCCGGGAGATCGCCGCTGCTCTGAAAGAGCAGCACGGCGTGGACATCGACAGCAAGAAGCTGGTGCTGGACGAGCCCATCAAGAGCTTCGGCAGCTACCAGGTGAAGGCCAAGCTGGGCTTTGAGATCAGCGGCACGGTGTACGTCATCGTGACGGAGGAAAAGTAAGAGAACGGATCAAACGGAAAGGAGGTTTCCCCCATGCCTATGGATGAGCTGCTGAGCCGGGCCATGCCCCACTCTCCGGAGGCGGAGCAGGCGGTGCTGGGGTCCATGCTCATTGACGCGGACTGCATCAAGGACGTGATGGATAAGCTCCAGCCCCAGGATTTTTACCTGCAGCAGAATCGGGAGATCTTCGAGACCATTTACTCCATGTTCATCTATTCCCGGCCCATTGACGGCGTGACCGTGGCCCGGGAAATGGAGAAAAACGGCGTATACCGGGACGATACCCGGGCCTATCTCCTCCAGCTCATGGAGGTGACGCCTACCTCCGCCAACGTGATGGAGTACGCGGACATCATCCGGGACAAGGCCCTGCTGCGGGCCATGGCCAAGGCGGCGGGGGACATCAGCGCCATGGTGCAGGAGGGCGTGGGCACCGCCGGCGACCTGCTCACGGCGGCGGAACAGAAGATCTACGCCATCCGCCAGGGCCGGGGCAGCCAGGAAATGGCTACCGTGGGCGCCGTGCTCAACGACGTTATGGAGCAGCTGGCCAAGCTCACCGCCGGCAGCGAGCCGCCGGGCCTGTCCACGGGCCTGTCCGCGGTGGACCGGAAGATCAACGGCCTGAACAAGTCGGACCTGCTGCTGTTGGCGGCCCGGCCCGGCATGGGCAAGACCAGTATGGCCCTGAACGTGGCCCTGTCGGCGGCCAAGTCCTCCGGCAAGACCGTGGCCATCTTCTCCCTGGAAATGTCCAAGGAGCAGCTGGTGACAAGGCTTTTGGCCAACGAGGGGCTCATCGAAAATACCCGCCTTTCTACCGGCAACCTCCGGGAGAGCGACTGGGAGAAGATCGCCCAGGCGGCCTCCGTGCTCAACCAGACCAACATCCGCATCGACGACAATCCCCTGCTCACCGTGGCGGACATGAACGCCAAGTGCCGTCGCCTGGAAAATCTGGGCCTGGTGGTCATCGACTATCTGCAGCTGATGACCTCCGCCGGGGGCAAGGGCTACAGCGGTGAGAACCGCCAGCAGGCGGTGGCGGATATTTCCCGGATGCTGAAAATCATGGCGAAAGAATTGCAGGTGCCGGTGCTGTGCCTGTCCCAGCTGTCCCGCGCCAACGAAAAGCGCGAGGACAAGCGGCCCATGCTGTCGGACCTGCGTGAGTCCGGCGCCATCGAGCAGGATGCGGACATCGTCATGTTCCTGTACCGGGACGACTATTATAATGAGGACTCCGAAAAGCGGAACATCGCCGAGTGCATCGTGGCCAAGAACCGCCACGGCGAGACCGGCAAGGTGGAGCTGCGCTGGATGCCGGATTACACCGCCTTCAGCACTCTGGAAAACCGCTATGAGGAATAAAGAGCTGGATCTGCTGCCGTTTATGCGGCGGTGGGATATGCTGCCGCAGCCGGGCGGGCGCATCCTGTGCGCCGTCAGCGGCGGGCGGGACTCCATGTGCCTGCTGCACTACCTGTGGCGGCTGGGCCAGAGAGAGGATTTCACCGTGGCGGCGGTACACATGAACCACGGCCAGCGAGACACGGCCCGGCGGGATGAACTGTTTGTGCAGAATTTCTGCCGGGAGCGGCGCATCCCCTGCGTGACGGAGCGGGTCAGCGTGCCGGAGAAGGCAAAGGAGTGGGGCGTTGGCATCGAGGAGGCCGGGCGGCGGCTGCGGTATGAGACCTTCCGCCGGGCGGCGGAGCTGACCCAGTCAGACCGTATTGCCACGGCCCACCACGCCGCCGACCAGGCGGAGACGGTGCTGCTGAACCTGCTGCGGGGCACGGGCCCCCAGGGCCTGGCGGGCATCCCGCCGGTGCGGGGGAACATCATCCGGCCCCTGCTGGAGACCTCCCGGCAGGAAATTGAGGAATATCTAAAGCAAAACGGCATCGGCCATATAGAGGACGAGACCAACGGCGACACCAGCATGACCCGGAACCGGCTAAGGCTGGACATCATGCCGCTGCTGAAGGAGCTGTACCCCGGCGCGGAGGGGAGCATCTGCCGCACGGCGGAGATCCTGCGGCGGGAGGAGGAATACTGGCAGGCGCAGGTGGACGCGGTCCTGCCCCCGAAAGGGACGGAGATGGACCGGGCGGACCTGCTGCGGCTGCCCTATGCTCTGCGGCTGCGGGTCCTGCGGGCGCTGACGGAGCGCACCCGGGCGGGCCGTAAGGATTTCGGTGCGGCACACTACGAAGCCATGGAGGAGCTGCTCTGCAGCTGCGGCGGGAGCATCTCCCTGCCCGGCGGCCTGGTGGCCGTGTGCCGGGGCGGGAAATTTGCCCTGGAGACGGTGAAAAAGGCGCCCGCGGGGGCGGTACTGGCCCTGGGGGCGAACCGGTGGGGAGAATTTATCATTACCTGCCGGCTGGAAAACCGGGACTATTTGCCCGGGGCGAATGAGATGGCCCTGGGGCGTGATATAATGGAGTGTCCGCTCTCGGTCCGGGCGTGCCGGGCCGGAGACGGGCTGAGGCTCCCGGGCGGCCGGGGCCGGCGCAGCGTGAAGCGGCTGTGCGCGGACAGAGGGATAGACCCCGGAGCGCGGGATGCGCTGCCTGCCTTTTACGCGGGCGAGAGCCTGGCGGCGGTATGGCCGCTGGGCGTGGACAAGGAATTTCGGCCCCGGGAAACCGACGGCGAGATGATAATCATTCAGATCAACAGAGAAATTGCAGGAGGATATAGCAATGGCTAAAAGCAACATGAATCAGGACATTTTGAAGGTGCTGCTGTCCGAGGAGCAGATCCGCAGCCGCATCCAGGAGATGGGCGACGAGCTGTTCGACCGGTTCAAGGACAGAGATCCCATGTTTGTGGGCGTGCTCAACGGCTGCTTCGTGTTCATGGCGGACCTGGTGCGGGCCACCCAGCTCAAGAGCGAGGTGGAGTTCATCAGCGTGTCCTCCTACAAAAACGCTACCAAGAGCTCCGGCGTGGTGGAGATCACCCGGGACCTGCAGCGGGACATCACCGACCGGGACATCATCGTGGTGGAGGATATTCTGGACTCCGGCAACACCCTGTACTTCCTGGAGGGCTATCTGAAGGCCAAGGGCGCAAAGTCCATCACCATCGTCACTCTGCTGGATAAGCCCTCCCGCCGGGAAAAGCCCATTACCCCCGACCTGGCCGGCTTCGAGGTGCCGGATGAGTTCGTGGTGGGCTTCGGCCTGGACTACTGCCAGCAGTACCGGAACATGCCCTATATCGGCGTGCTGAAGCCCGAGGTCTACAGCAAGTGAGCCTGCGGGGACAGAGACCGGGAAAGGAGGAACCCATGGACGAGAACAAGGACGGACGGCAGCCGGCAGATCCCCAGCTTCCGGACGGAGGCTCCGTCCTCCGCTATCCGGGCCGCCGCCTGCAGAAGGAGAGCGCGGCGCGCAGGCTGTGGAGAGATTATGGCTTCGCGCCCATCACGGTGGCGGTGATGCTGGTGCTGTTCAAGGTGATCTTTCAGATCGCCTGGGTGCCCAGCGGCTCTATGGAGGATACCCTGCCCACCCGGTCCCTGCTGCTGTCGTGGCAGATGCCCTATGTGTTCGCCGATCCCACGCCCCAGCGGGGGGACGTGGTGACCTTCCGGAGCGAGGAGCTGGGCAAGCTCCTGGTCAAGCGGGTCATCGGCCTGCCCGGGGACACGGTAAGCATCAAAAACGGCTATGTGTATATCAACGGCGAAAAGCTGGATGAATCCTATCTGCCCCGGCAGGGCGTCACCGCCGCGGGCAACCAGGAGGAATATGTGGTGCCGGAGGGGTGCCTGTTCTTCCTGGGCGACAACCGCACCAACTCACAGGACGCCCGCCTGTGGGATAACCCGTACATCCCGGTGGATAAAGTGCGCTCCCATGTGCTGGTGTGCATATCCTTCCTGAAGGGGAACAGCTGGCGGGGCATTCGGGCGGTTTCTTAAAAGGAGATGGGTCTGTGACTGAGAGAAGAAAGATTCGCCCCGGCAGCCTGCTGCTGTTGCTGCTGGTGGTGTGCGCGTTTATACTGGCCCGGGGCATGAGCAGCTCCGGCACCGTCGCATACAGCGACATGTGCAGCTATTTCCGGGAGGAGAAGGTGCAGTCCTTCACCATCACCGGCGATGTGCTCAAGGCCAAGATGCAGGACGGCACCCTGGCCACCTGCACCATCGGCAGCGTGGAGACCTTTTACAGCGACATGGACGGCCTGATCCAGCAGCAGGTGCAGAGCGGCACCGTGCAGAAGCAGGATTTCGTTCACGCCACCAACTGGGTGACAACGCTGCTGCCCTATGTGATGGGCATACTGGGCTTTCTGCTGATCGTGCGGCTTATGGGCCGCATGAGCGGCGGCGGCGCCGCGGCCCAGGACAAGATGGCCAAGTTCGGCCAGGCCCGGGTGCAGATGCCCGGCCGGGGCGAGGATCGGGTGACCTTTGACCAGGTGGCCGGGGCCGACGAGGAAAAGGAGGAGCTGCAGGAGATCGTGGAGTTCCTGCGGGATCCGGATAAATATCTGCAGCTGGGCGCGCACATCCCCAAGGGCGTGCTGCTGGTGGGCCCTCCGGGCACCGGCAAGACCCTGCTGGCCAAATCCGTGGCCGGGGAGGCGGACGTGGCGTTTTTGTCCATCTCCGGCTCCGACTTTGTGGAGATGTATGTGGGCGTGGGCGCCAGCCGCGTCCGCGACCTGTTTGACCAGGCAAAAAAGCAGTCCCCCGCCATTGTATTCATCGACGAGATCGACGCCGTGGGCCGCCAGCGCGGCAGCGGCCTGGGCGGCGGACACGACGAGCGGGAACAGACCCTGAACCAGCTCCTGGTGGAGATGGATGGGTTTACCGCCAACTCCGGCGTGGTGGTGCTGGCCGCCACCAACCGGGTGGACATCCTGGACCCGGCGCTGCTGCGGCCCGGCCGGTTTGACCGGCAGGTGTATGTGGGACTGCCGGATATCAAGGGCCGGGAGGAGATCCTGAAGGTCCACGCCCGGAACAAACCTCTGGCGGAGGATGTGGACCTGGCGGAGATCGCCCGGGGCACCGCGGGCTTCACCGGCGCGGATCTGGAGAACCTGCTCAACGAGGCGGCGCTGCTGTCGGGCCGGCGGAATGAGCCGGTGATCCGGCAGAAGACCATTCAGGAATCCATCATCAAGGTCATCGCCGGGCCGGAAAAGCACAGCCGGGTCATCCCCGAGCAGGAGCGCAAGCTCACCGCCTTCCATGAGGCCGGCCACGCCGTGGTGATGCATGACCTGCCGGACCAGGATCCGGTGCATCAGATCACCATCGTACCCCGGGGCCAGGCCGGCGGCATGACCATCAGCCTGCCGGAGGAGGACCGGTCCTACCTCTCCAAGCGGTACATGGAGGACGAGATCGTAGCGCTGCTGGGCGGCCGGGCCGCCGAGGAGCTGATGCTGGGGGATATTTCCACCGGCGCCTCCAACGATCTGCAGCGGGCCACCACCATTGCCCGGAAGATGGTGGGCACCTATGGCATGTCCAAGCGCCTGGGACATGTGGCCTTCAACGCCGGCAGCGACGAGGTGTTCATCGGCAAGAGCATGGGCCACACCCGCCCCTACTCCGAGAAGATCGCCGCCGAGATGGACGACGAGATCCAGCAGATCCTGGCGGACGCCTATGCCCGCTGCACGGACATCCTGAAGCGGGAGCAGGAGAAGCTGAAGACCGTGGCAAACTTCCTGCTGGAGCATGAGACCATGACCGCAGAGGAGTTTGAGGCCGTTTTTCAGGCGGAAAAGGCGTAAAGGCACAAAGGACGCAGCAGTTTGCACTGAAAACGAAAACTGTATTAGACGGTAAGGAAGGGTGTGTGAGGGAAACCCAAGAAGGGTGTCCCCCACCATTCAAATCAATGCTTTTGAAACTTTTCCAAAGTTTCAAAACTACAAGCAGCGCGGCGAAAAGGTTTTTTCGGCGCGCTGCTTGTAAATAGTCCCCTTTGCGCAGCAAAGGGGACTATTTATTTTGGCCGCCGTCAGAAAGGTGTTGTGCAAAATCACGAAGGGCCTTGTCTGTCAATGGGGGACAGGAAAAAGAAAAATTGGCGGCATTGGGTGCTTATAAACGCATTTGTCCCTGTGTGACGGACAGCTGCAAAGACAGAAGGCAGAAGATTCTTTCGGGCCAACCGGAATCGCGGTGGAAATTTAATGCAACATTCTCTCTTGCAATCGGGGGGATTTTTTAATAAAATATGAAAATAGTCACAGGGATGAATGGAGAGCCTGTGACCCAAACCAATTAGGAGGAAGTAAAGATGAAAAAGTTTATTGCATTGCTGCTGGCCCTGGTCACAGCACTGTCTTTGGTTGCCTGCGGCAGCAAGGACAACGGCGGCTCCACTGACGGAGACACCGTGAAGATCGGTATCTTTGAGCCCACCTCCGGCCAGAATGGCGCCGGCGGCAAGAAGGAGATCCTGGGCATCGAGTACGCCCACTCCCTGAAGCCCACCGTTACCATCGACGGCAAGGAGTACAAGGTCGAGCTGGTGACCGCCGATAACGCGTCCGACGCGTCCAAGGCTCCCGCTGCCGCACAGACCCTGATCTCCGGCGGTGTGTCCGTGGTCATCGGCACCTACGGTTCCGGCTGCGCCATTGCTGCCGGCGACCTGTTCAAGTCCGCTAAGATCCCCGCTATCGGCACCTCTTGCACCAACCCCAACGTCACCCTGGGCAACGACTACTATTTCCGCATTTCCTACATCGATCCCTTCCAGGGCGCCGTGATGGCCAACTTTGCCAACAAGGAAAAGGGCTGCGTCAACTGCGCGCTGATCATTGAGTCCGGCGACGACTACTCCGCCGGCTTCGGCAACTACTTCCAGAAGGAAATGGAGCGCCTGGGCGGTAAGGCTACCGTGCAGGAGTTCCAGAAGGGCGAGGCCGACTTCTCCACCGTGATGGCCAAAATCAAGTCTGAAGGTTATGACGGCATTTTCGCACCCGTGTCCATCGAGACCGCTGCCATGATCATCAGCCAGGCCCGCGACAGCGGCGTCACCTGCCCCATCATGGCCGGCGATACCTGGGATGACATTTCCATCGCCCAGCGTACCGGTGACAAGGCCACCGACATTTATTTCTCCGCTTTCTTCGATGCCGCCGATGAATCCAACGCAGCCGGTAAGGCCTTCGTGGACGGCTTCACCAAGTGGGTCGCTGAGGACAGCACCCGCATCGAGAACAACGGCGGTACCGCCGAGGCCGTTTCCAGCGTGACCCCCTGCGGCTACGATGCCTACATGGCCGCTGTGAACGCCATTGAAAAGGCCGGCTCCACCGATGGCACCGCCATCCGTGACGCACTGGCTACTCTGGAGGTCAAGGGCCTGGTCACCGGCGACCTGAAGTTCGACGAGAACGGCGACGCCGTGAAGAACTACGCCGTTATCAAGACCATCAAGGACGGCCAGATCGTGTACTACAGCACCTACAACGGCTGATAAGCACACAGCGTTTCTAAAAACGACATAGAGCCTCATCGTGGGGGGAGCATAGCTCCCCTCACGATTCGAGGTTTTTGTACTTTGATGACTCTTGCGTTTTCGGCAGACGAGGGGCATCCGCTCCCCCGCATGCTGAAAGCGCAAGATTCATATTAAAGGAGGTTTCCGTACTTATGCATGACGCAGCTTACTATATCCAGCTGCTGCTCTCCGGCGTCACGGTGGGCAGCCTGTACGCCCTCATCGCCATTGGCTATACCATGGTCTACGGCATCCTGCGCCTTATCAACTTCGCCCACGGCGACATCTTCATGATGGCGGGCTTTTTCATGGTGTATATCTCCGCGGAGTGCTCTCTGGCGGTGTCTATTCCCCTGGTGCTGCTGCTGACGGTGATTTTGGGCGTGGCCATCGAGCGGGCGGCGTATAAACCCCTGCGCACGGCGCCGCGTATGTCCGTGATGATCTCGGCCATCGGCGTCAGCTACCTGCTGCAGAACCTGGCCAACTACATCACCGGCGGTATCGCCCGGGCCTACCCGGACATTCCCTTCTTTACCCAGGTGATGAACGTGGGCGGCCTGAGCATCAAGCGCATTACCGTTATTACCCCCATCCTCACCATCGCGCTGGTGGTGGTGCTGGTGATCCTCATCCAAAAAACCAAGATCGGCATGGCCATGCGTGCCGTGTCCCGGGATTTTGAGACCTCGCAGCTCATGGGCATCAAGATCAACAGCGTCATTTCCATGACCTTTGTCATCGGCTCGTTCCTGGCGGGCGTGGCCTCTATTCTGTACTTTTCCAACTACGGCCAGGTCAGCCCCATGATTGGCGCTATGCCCGGCCTGAAAGCGTTCGTCGCTGCCGTGTTCGGCGGTATCGGCTCCATTCCCGGCGCTGTCATCGGCGCGTTCATCATCGGTATCTGCGAATCTGTTATCAAGGCCAATGAGACCATCGCCGTGTTCAGCAACGCTTTCACCTTTGCCCTGCTGATCGTGATCTTGCTGTGCAAGCCCAACGGTCTGTTCGGTGAGAAACTGACGGAGAAGGTGTGAGCTATGAAGAATAACAAGAAAAGAAATCTGCTGCTGTCGCTGATCCTGGCAGCCATCTGCATCGCATTTTTGCTGTACGTGGACAAATTCCAGCACTATTCCATGCTGGCCACCGTCCTGAAAAAGGGCGCTATCTACTCCCTGGTGGCGGTATCGCTGAACCTGCTCAACGGCTTCACGGGTCTGTTCTCCCTGGGCCAGGCGGGATTCATGATGATCGGCGCCTACACCTACAGTATCCTGACCATTCCCGTGGCCGACCGGGCCGGCGTGTACCAGTACTTTGACGGCGGCATCGTGCAGTTCTGCGTGCCTATGATCGTGGGTCTGATCCTGGCGGGCATCGTGCCGGCCATCTTCGCCTGGCTTATTGGCCTGCCGGTGCTGAAGCTCAAGAGTGACTATCTGGCCATTGCGACCCTGGGCTTTGCCGAAATTATGCGCGCCATCATCCAGTGGAAGCAGGTGGGGCCCCTGACCAACGCCTCCAACCTGCTGAAGAAGTTTGCAAACTTCGACTCCATTCTGTTCCCGTTCATCGTGTCCGCCATCTGCATCGGCTTTATCGTGCTGCTCATCAACTCCACCTACGGCCGGGCCTTCAAGGCCATCCGGGACGACGAGATCGCCGCCGAGGCTATGGGCATCAACCTGGCCAAGCATAAGATGCAGGCTTTCCTCATCAGCTCTTTCTTCGCCGGTATCGGCGGCGCGCTGCTGGCTATGTTCCAGTCCAGCGTCCAGGCCAGCACCTTTACCTCCACCATGACCTATGAGATCCTGCTCATTGTGGTCATCGGCGGTATCGGTTCCATCACCGGCTCCATCATCGGCTCGTTCCTCTATATCGCCTGCTCCGAGTGGTGGCTGCGGTTTTTGGACGACCCCGCGCCGTATCTGCACGTCAATATCTCCTTCATGCGGCCCGGCTTCCGGATGCTGGTGTTCTCCGTGGTCATTATGATCGTGGTGCTGTTCTTCCGCAAGGGCATTATGGGCGACCGGGAGTTCTCCTGGGACGGGATCTTCAACTTCTTCAAAAAGCTGTGTAAGAAGAAGGATAAATCCGCAAAGGAGGTGGCCTCCAAATGAAAAATGTGCTGAAGGTGGAAAATGTCACTATGCAGTTTGGCGGCGTGGTGGCCGTGGATAACCTGACCATGGAGGTAAACGAGGGCGAGATCGTGGCCCTTATCGGCCCCAACGGCGCCGGTAAGACCACGGCGTTCAACGTCATCACCGGCGTGTATGCTCCCACCAACGGCCGGGTGTGCTTCAACGAAAAGTGCATCGTGCGCAATCACCCCACCGGCAAGATGAAAAAGGCCTACAAGGGTGAGCATCCCGCCATGTATACCGCGCAGCTTGCCCCGGAGGAGGCCCTGGAGGACGAGGCTCTGAAGGCTTGGAAGGAGGCCCAAAAGGAGCGGGATGAGGATGCCTTCTCTGACCATGTGCTGGCCCCGACGCCGGATAAAATCACGGCTCTGGGAATGGCCCGCACCTTCCAAAATATACGCCTGTGGAAGAGCCAAACTGTATTTGACAATGTACTCATTGCCAAGCATCTGCGCCGCACCAGCAATCTCTTTACCGCCGCCCTCCACCTTAATGCAAAGGAGGAGGCCCGGCAGCGGGCGGAGGTGCTGGAGCTGCTGAAGCTGGTGGGCCTGGAGGATGTGAAGGACGAGCTGGCTACCTCCCTGCCCTACGGCAAGCAGCGCCGGCTGGAGATTGCCCGAGCCTTGGCTACGGATCCCACGCTGCTGCTGCTGGATGAGCCGGCGGCGGGCATGAATCCCCAAGAGACCCTGGAGCTGACGCAATTCATCGGCGAGATCCGCAAGAATTTCCACATGACCATCCTGCTCATCGAGCACCACATGGACCTGGTCATGGACATTGCCGACCGCATCTATGTGCTGGACTTCGGCAAGCTGATCGCCCAGGGTACGCCTGAGGAGATTCAGAGCAACGAACACGTTATCGACGCTTATTTGGGGGTGGTTGAAGATGCTGAAGATTGAGAATCTGCATGTGTCCTACGGCGGCATCAAGGCCCTGCGGGGCATCAGCCTGGAGGTGCCGGACGGCAAGATCGTCACCCTTATCGGCGCCAATGGTGCAGGTAAATCCACCACTCTGCGCACCATATCCGGCCTGGTGAAGGCTGACAGCGGCTCTATCTCCTACGACGGCCAGGAGCTGCTGGGAAAGCCCATTAACAAGATCCTGGAGGCGGGCATCGCCCAATCCCCGGAGGGGCGACGGGTGTTTGCTAACCTGACGGTGCTGGAAAATCTGAAGATCGGCGCTTACCTGCGCAAGGATAAGGACGGCATCGAGAAGGACCTGAAGTGGGTCTATTCTCTGTTTCCCCGGCTGGAGGAGCGGAGCTGGCAGCTGGCGGGCACCCTGTCCGGCGGCGAGCAGCAGATGCTGGCCGTGGGCCGGGCCCTTATGAGCCGGCCCAAGGTCCTGATGATGGATGAGCCGTCCCTGGGCCTGGCGCCCCTGGTGGTGCAGGGCATCTTTGACATCATCCGCACCATCAATAAGGAGGGCGTTACCGTGCTGCTCATTGAGCAGAACGCCAACATGGCCCTGAAGGTGGCGGACTTTGCCTATGTGCTGGAGACCGGCACCATCACCAAGTTCGGCACCGGCGCGGAGCTGCTGGCGGATGAGTCCATCAAAGAGGCTTATCTGGGCAAGAGCAAGAAATAACACAAAAAGGAAGCGCCCATACCCGCTGCGGTGTGGGCGCTTTCACGCGGAGGAAAAGCAATGACAGCTTATGTCGTTATGGCCCTGGCGGCCCTGGCCGGGGGCATCATCCAGCCGTTGACGGGCTTCGGCTCGGCGGTGATCCTGATGGTGGCGGCTCAGTATTTCTTTGATATTACCGTGGCCCCCAGCGTGGCGGCGGCCATATGCGTGGTGCAGTCGGGCATCATGGCCTGGTCCCGGCGGCGGAGCATCGACCTGCGGCAGATCCTGCCGCCCATCGCCCTGTACACCGTGTGCTCCCTGGTGGTCATCAGCCTGCTGAGGAAGATGGACCTGCACGTCCTTACGGCGGTGTTCGGGGGCTTTTTGGTGCTGCTGGCGGCGTACTTCCTGTTCGTTGCCAAGCGGGTGCAGCTGCGGCCCAGCCCGGCGGCGGGGATGCTGTGCAGCGCTTTTTCCGGCTGCTGCGCCGGGGCGTTTACCATCGGCGGGCCTATGATGGCCCTGTATTTTGTGGCCATTGCCCGGGACAAGGAGAGCTATGTGGCCAACATGCAGTTCCTGTTCGTCACAACCAACGCCATCAACCTGGCCATGCGGGCCTGGCGGGGGCTGTATGGAGCGGAATATCTGCCTATTACCGCCGTGGGGGCTGTGTTTGTGGTGCTGGGTATGGTCATCGGCAACGCCCTGAGCCGCCGCATGAGCGGGGACGTGGCCCGGCAGGTGGTGTATATCGGCGTAGGCGTCAGCGGGTTGGTGACGCTGCTGCAGCAAATTCTATAAAAAAAGGGAGGTTCCCATTTGGGAACCTCCCTTTTTTATTGCCATTATGCCTTGGCGGCATCGGCAGGCTGCTCCTCCTTTGCGGGAGAAGCCTCCTTCTCGATGGTGACCTTGCCGTCGTGCAGGCAGATGCGGGCGGTGTCGCCGCTTTGCAGCTTGCCCTCCAGCATCAGCTCGGCCACGGCGTCCTCCACCTCGTTCTGGATGGCCCGGCGCAGGGGACGGGCACCATACTGAGGATCGAAGCCATCCTTGGCCAGGGTGGTGACGGCATCGTCGTCCGCCAGCAGGGTGATGTCCTGCTGGGCCATGCGCTTGCCGGTGATCTCCAGCATGCGCTGGGCGATGTGGCGGATGTCCTCCTCCGTCAGCTGACGGAACACGATGGTCTCGTCGATACGGTTCAGGAACTCCGGCTTGAAGGTCCGGCGCAGCTCCTCCATCACGGCCTGCCTGATGCGGTCGAACCGGGCCTTTTCGTCGGCCTCGGTCTCCCGGCCGTCAAAGCCCAGAGGCTTGTCGGCAGAGGTGATGTTCCGGGCGCCCACGTTGCTGGTCATGACGATGATGGTGTTCTTGAAGTCCACCCGGCGGCCCTGGGAGTCGGTGACGATACCGTCCTCCAGGATCTGCAGCAGGATGTTCCACACATCCTCGTGGGCCTTCTCGATCTCATCGAACAGGACCACGGAATAGGGCTTACGACGCACCTTTTCGGTGAGCTGGCCGCCCTCCTCGTGGCCCACATAGCCGGGAGGCGAGCCTACCAGGCGGGACACGGTATGCTTCTCCATGTACTCGGACATGTCGATGCGGATCATGTCGTTCTCGTTGCCGAACATGGCCTCAGCCAGGGCCTTGCACAGCTCGGTCTTGCCCACGCCCGTGGGACCCAGGAACAGGAACGAACCGATGGGCCGCTTGGGGTCCTTCAGACCCACACGGCTGCGGCGGATGGCCTTGGCCACTGCGGTGACGGCCTCATCCTGGCCCACTACACGCTTGTGCAGAGTCTCCTCCAGCTTCAGCATGCGCTGGCTCTCGTCCTCGGTGAGGCGGGTGACGGGGATGCCGGTCCAGCCGGCCACCACCTTGGCGATGTCCTCCTCACCCACGGTGCCGCGGCTGACGGAGAGGTTCTTGCGCCAATTGTCCCGCTCGATCTCCACCTGCTGGACATAGTTCTGCTCGATATCCCGGAGCTGGGCAGCCTTCTCATAGTCCTGTTTGGCGATGACCTCGGCCTTCTCCTTGCGCAGGGCGGCCAGCTTCTCCTCCAGGCTCTTCAGCTCCGGAGAGGCGGACTCGGCGTCCATACGCACCCGGCTGGCGGCCTCGTCCATCAGGTCGATGGCCTTGTCGGGCAAGAAACGGTCGTTGATGTACCGCACGGACAGGCGCACGGCGGCCTCAATGGCCTCGTCGGTGATGGTCAGCTTGTGGTGCGCCTCGTACTTATCCCGCAGGCCCTTGAGGATCTCAATGGCCGTCTCGGGAGTGGGCTCGCCCACGGTCACCGGCTGGAACCGGCGCTCCAGGGCGGCATCCTTCTCGATGTACTTGCGGTACTCGTTGAGGGTGGTGGCGCCCACCACGCGAATTTCGCCCCGGGACAGGGCGGGCTTGAGGATGTTGGCGGCATCCACGGCGCCCTCGGCGGAGCCGGCGCCCACGATGGTGTGCAGCTCATCGATGAAGAGGATGACGTTGCCGTCCTTCTTCACCTCGTCGATGGTCTTTTTGATGCGCTCCTCAAATTCGCCGCGGTACTTGGTGCCGGCCACCATGCCGGACAGGTCCAGGGACAGGACCTTTTTGTCCAGCAGCTCCTCAGGCACGTCCGCGGCGGCGATGCGCTGGGCCAGGCCCTCGGCGATGGCGGTCTTGCCTACGCCGGGCTCGCCGATGAGCACGGGGTTGTTCTTGGTGCGGCGGGACAGGATCTGGATGACCCGCTGAATTTCCTTTTCACGGCCGATGACGGGATCCAGCTTGCCCTGGCGGGCAGCCTCCGTCAGATCCCGGGTGAACTCGGAGAGGGTCTTGCCCTTCTTGCCCTCCTCCCGATGGGAGACGGGCATGCTGCCGCCTGCGGCGGCGCGGGGCCCCTCATTGATCTTCTGCACTACGGAGCTATACATCTTCTTGGGGTCGATGCCCACGGTGTCCAGCACCCGGATGGCCATGTTGTTGCCTTCCCGCAGCAGGCCCATGAGCAGATGCTCGGTACCGATGTACCCGGCGCCCATGCGCATGGCCTCGGATACGGCCAGCTCCACGGCACTCTTGGCCCGGGGGGTCAGCCCCTGGGAGGGTGCTGCGCCGGACAGACCCTTGCCCACGCTGCGCTCCAGCACGGTGCAGATCATGTCCTCGGTCATGCCGTATTCCTGCATGACCCGGTGGGCGATGCCGTCCTCTTCCCGCATCAGCCCCAGCAAAATATGTTCACAGCCCACATAGCCGTGGCCCATTTCCTCAGCGGCCTCCTGGGCCAGACGCAGAGCCTCCTCTGCACGGGGGGTAAATTGATTCTCATGAGTCATATAAAACACTTCCTCTCGGTATTGTAATTAATAAGCGGCCGGCCGCCCTCACTGCTGCGAGGGCAGGGCCCGAAGCTCATCCCGCAGGCGGGCGGCTTCCTCGTAATTTTCGCTCTCTACGGCGGCCTTCAGCCGCTCCTGCAGGGAATTGCGCTTGCACTCATAGCGCAGGGCTTCCTGCTGGGCCTTGTCAACCAGGCCGGCGGATCTCTCCTCCCGGACGGGCTGCTCAAGCACCTCCGGCTGACCCGGCTCGGGAAACTCCGTCAGCATCCGGGAGCCAAAGCTGTCCATAAACGGGTCCAGCAGGGAGAAGGGACGACTCCAAAAGTCATCGCCAAACAAACTCATGGGCCGCATGCTGCGGCGCAGAGAGCTGGTGTAGCCCATGGCCTGGGCACAATCCTGGCACAGGTGGACCTGGGTCACATGACCGTTTACGCTGCTCTTATAGAAAAAGGTCGCTTCGTTCTTTCCGCATTGTTCACACTTCATAATATGTTCCTCCTAACTTCCATTCAAACCAGATGGATGAGAATTTGTTTCAAAATATCCGCCCGCAGGGCGTCCCGCCGATCCTTGGGGACCGTGCGCAGGGCACTGTCGGACAGAGCGCACAGGGCTGTTTGGGCGGCCGCAGGCGCCACGGCCTCGGACTGGGCCAGGTTGGTGAGAATGGCCTGGGCGCTGCGCCCATCCAACTCGTCGCCGATGGAATTGATGACGTGCATCAAAAGCGCCTGCCGGTCCATCTGCACCCGCCGGATGCGGATGTATCCGCCGCCGCCCCGTCGGCTTTCCACAATGTAGCCATGCTCCGGGGAGAAACGGGTGGACATCACATAATTGATCTGGCTGGGGACGCACCCGAACCGCTGCGCCAGGTCACTGCGCTGCAGCTCCAGCACGCCGTTGGCCTCATCCAATGCGTCCTGAATGAATCCTGCGATCAAATCTGAAATACCCATGTTTGCTTCCTCCGATCTTGACTTTGACTTTCTTTGACCTTGACTGTAGTATAGCACAGAAACCCACAAAGTCAATAGGTGATCTTTGACTTTCTTTGACCTTTTTGAAAACAATCTGTGAACAGGTATGTTTTTTTGTTTTCTTTTGCCAAAATGAAACTTTTCCCAATAGATTATACTTGCTTTTTGGATTTCTTGTGATACAATGGGGGTACAAATCTTAATGGAGGTGCTCTTATGGCTTATCAGATCGGTTCTGCTTGCGTCAGCTGCGGCGCTTGCGCAGATGCTTGCCCCGTGGGTGCTATTTCCCAGGGCGACGCTACCTATGTGATCGATGCAAACGCTTGCCTGGACTGCGGTTCCTGCAGCGATACTTGCCCCAACGGCGCTATCAGCCCCGCTGAATAAATCTTACATAGTAGCAAGACAGACACCGCAGGGCTTTGCCCTGCGGTGTTTTTTCTGCCAAAAGATCTGCGGACCGCTCCGGGGCATTGCCCTGGAGTGGTTTTTATATTATAATAAGGAAAAATCGGACGGGAAAGGGGGCGCTGCCGTGGTAAAACAGGATCAGCTTTGGCCCGGCGGCTTCCGTTTTTTGTTTGATGACGGGCTGTTTCAGCCGGGGACGGATTCGTTCCTGCTGGGGAGCTTTCCCCGGCTGCGGCGGGGAGAGCGGGTGTGCGACCTGGGGGCCGGGACAGGCCTGCTGGGTCTGCTGCTGCTGGCGAGAGAGCCGGACCTGCGGGTGACCAATGTGGAGCTGCAGGCGGCGGCAGTGGCCCTGGCGGAGCAAAATACAGCGCTGAACGGCCTGTCGGACCGGGTGAGAAGCCTCCAGGCGGACCTGCGGGAGCCGGCGCAGCTGCCCGAGGCGGGCAGCTTTGACCTGGTGGTGAGCAATCCACCGTATTTTGATGCGGCCCGGGGGGCCGTGGCGCAGACGGAGAGCCGGGGCCTGGCCCGGTCGGACGAAACCTGCACGCTGCCCCAGCTCTGCGCCGCCGCCGGGCGGCTGCTGCGCTATGGCGGCAGCTTCTGCCTGGTGTTCCGGGTGGAGCGGATGCCGGAGCTGTTTGCCTGCCTGCAAAGCCGCTCGCTGGAGCCCAAGCGGCTGCGCCTGGTGCAGAACACGGCCCAAAGTGCGCCTAAACTGCTGCTGCTGGAGGCCAAAAAGGGCGGCCGGCCGGGTCTTACCGTGCTGTCGCCGCTGCTGCTGCGGGATCCGGACGGCGGGGAGAGCGCGGAGCTCTCGCAGATCTATTTTCGGGATAAGGAGTAGAAAACTATGGCTGGAACGCTGTATTTGGTGGCCACACCCATCGGGAATCTGGGGGACTTTTCCCCCCGAGGCGTGGAGACCCTGGAGCAGGCGGACTTCATCGCCGCCGAGGACACGCGGGTGTCCATGAAGCTGCTGAACCATTTCGGCATCAAAAAGCCCCTGGTGAGTTATCACGAGCACAACCGCGCCTCGGCGGGACAGGCCATCCTGGCCCGGCTGCTGGCAGGGGAGACCTGCGCCCTGGTGACGGATGCCGGGACCCCGGCTATCAGTGATCCCGGGGAGGATCTGGTGCGCCTGTGCAGGGAAAACGGCGTTACCGTGGAGGCCATTCCCGGCTGCTGCGCGGCCATCTGCGCCCTGGCGGTGTCGGGACTGCCCACGGGGCGGTTTACCTTTGAGGGATTTCTCTCGGCCAATAAAAAAGAGCGCCGGGGGGCGCTGCTGAAGCTGCAGAACGAGGAGCGGACCATGGTGTTCCACGAGGCGCCCCACAAGCTGCGAGCTACGCTTTCAGACATGGCGGAGATCCTGGGTGACCGGCCCGTGGCCCTGTGCCGGGAGCTGACCAAGCTCCACGAGGAGACACTGCGTACCACCCTTTCCCGGGCGGTGGCCCTGTATGCGGAGAAGGAGCCCCGGGGCGAATATGTGCTGGTGGTGGCCGGGGCGCAGCCGACAGAGGAGCCGGCGGTGACCCTGGAGGAGGGCGTGAGCCGGGTGCAGCAGCTGCGCGCAGGCGGCATGAAAATGAAGGAAGCCATCCGTACGGTGGCGGCCCAGACAGAGCTGAACAAGAATGAGCTCTATGACGCCGTGCTGAAGGCGGAAAAATAAAGCCGCAAAGCAGATCCGGCAGACAAAAAGCAGGGGAGTATCCACTCCCCTGCTTTTTATCAGCGGGCTTTTTTCAGCTGCGCCAGACATTTGAGGCAGATGTGCTTGCCCCGAAAGTCCAGGATCTGCTCCTTGTTTTCGCAGAATATGCACCGATCCTCGTGCTTGCGCAGGATCACGGAATCCCCGTCCACATAGATCTCCAGGGGATCCTTTTCCGCAATGTTCAGCGTGCGCCGCAGTTCTGCAGGCAGAACGATTCGGCCAAGCTCGTCAACTTTTCGAACGATACCGGTAGATTTCACACAAATACCCCTTTTTCCTTATTGGTGTTTACTCATTATGTCACAGTGTGTCTCTGAAGTCAACCAAACTTCGGCAAATTCTCCCTATTTCATATTTATTATTCGCCGACTTTGTGCATATAGTCCTATGAGGTGAGGAAAATGGCAATGGCATTCATCTGGGTCGCCATAACGGCGGCGGCCGTTATCTGCGGCGCGGCCAACGGCTCCATGGCGGCGGTTTCCGCCGCGGCGCTGGATGGCGCACGGGCCGCCGTGGAGCTATGCATTTCCCTGGCGGGAGTGCTGTGCCTGTGGTCGGGCTTTATGGAGCTTTTAAAGCAGTGCGGACTGGAGGCAAAGCTGGCGGCGCTGTTTCGGCCGCTGCTGCGGCGGCTGCTGCCCGGGGCCTGCCGGGACCCGGAGACCATGGCGGCGGTGAGCGGCAACCTGTCGGCCAACCTCCTGGGCCTGGGCAACGCCGCCACACCCCTGGGTATCCGCGCCGCCCGGCGCATGGCCCTGGGGGCGGAGGGCACTGCCAGCAACGAGCTTTGCCGCCTGGTGGTGCTGAACACCGCCTCTGTGCAGCTGCTGCCCACCACGGTGGCGGCGGTGCGGGCGGGGTGCGGATCCGCTGCGCCCTTTGACATACTGCCGGCGGTGTGGATCAGCTCCCTTTTATCGGTGTCTGTGGGGCTGCTTACCGCGCGGCTCCTGGAACGGGTGGTGCGGTGATGATCCTTGCGCGGCTGAGTGATTATCTGATCCCCCTGCTGCTGGCCGGAGCGGCGGCATACGCCTTGGGACGCCGGGTGGATGTATTCTCCGCCCTGACGGCCGGGGCCGGAGAGGGCCTGCATGTTGTGCTGCGGATCCTGCCGCCCCTGGTGGCCCTGCTGACAGCGGTGTATATGCTCCGGGCCAGCGGGGCCCTGGAGGTGCTGACCCGGGTGCTGACCCCGGCGCTGACGTTTTTGGGCATCCCACCGGAGACGGTGGGGCTACTGCTCATACGCCCGGTCAGCGGCAGCGGGGCCCTGGCCGTGGGCAGCGAGATCATGCAGATCTACGGCCCGGACAGCACCATCGGCCGCACGGCGGCGGTGATGCTGGGGAGCACGGAGACCACCTTCTACACCGTGGCGGTGTATTACGGCGCGGCGGGCATTCGCCGCACCCGGCACACCATCCCGGCGGCCCTGGCGGCGGATCTGGCGGGCTTTTTGGCCGCGGCCTGGACGGTGCGGTGGATGTTTTGAATTTTTAAATGAAAACGGCGGGATAATTCCGGCCCAATGGGGCGAAATTATGTGTGGGCGGTCTTTGCCGTCCCCAAACCCGGTGCTCTGTAAAATATTCGATATTGTATATTAAATATAAAATATATACGAATTATACACTTTCAAATACAATTGGTCAAGGGGTGAGCAAAAAGTGGAACAATTTTTGCCGAAAAAACAAGAAAAAGAGGTTATTTCCATCCGAATATCAACCAATTTGCTTGCAACAGTGGACCAAAAATCTGCTGCATTTGACATCAGCAGGAATGAATTTATCAACCAGTGTATTCTTTTTGCCCTGAAACACATGGACGAATGATAAAAGAACTCGCCATCGGTAAGATGGCGAGTTCTTTTATCACTATAACTGTAAGGTTTTCAGACGGGCGTCACATCTTCTCCGGGGCAGAGCAGCCGATGAGCTCCATACCGTTTTTCAGGACGCTGCGGGCGGTGTCCGCCAGCAGGAGCCGGGCATTCAGCAGGTCCTCGGCCTCGCCCTTGATGCGGCAGGCGTTGTAGAACTTGTGGAAGGCGGCGGCCAGGTCCGTGAGATAGCGGTTGATGAAGCTGGGATCATAGTCCCGGGCGGCCAGACGCACAATGTCGCAGTAGTTGGCGATCTGCTTGATGAGGGCCAGCTCCGTGGGATCTGTCAGCAGGGAGAAGTCTACGGTTTCCGGAGCCGGGACGGCGTGGCCGTCGGCAGCCAGATTCTTCAGCAAGGTGCAGATGCGGGCGTGGGCGTACTGGACATAGTACACGGGGTTTTCGCTGTCCTCCCGGACGGCCAGGCCCAGGTCGAACTCCATCTGGGTCTCGGGCTTGGCGTTGAAGAAGTAGCGGCAGGCGTCCACGGGGACCATGTCCAGCAGGTCCGTGAGAGACACGGCCTTGCCGGTGCGCTTGGACATGCGGACGATCTCCCCGTCCTGCACCAGCTTTACCAGCTGCATGAGCACGATGTCCAGGCGGTTCGTGCCATCCAGGCCCAGGGCGTCCATGGCGCCCTTCAGCCGGGCCACGTGGCCGTGGTGGTCGGCACCCCAGATGTTGATGACCTTGTCAAAGCCACGGACGGCGAATTTGTTGCGGTGATAGGCGATGTCGGCGGCGAAGTAGGTGTAGAAGCCGTTGGCACGGCGGAGAACGTCGTCCTTCAGGCCCAGCTTTTCGATGGCCTCGTCGCTCTTGCCGGCGGCCTTCAGCTGCTGAGTGAGGATCTCGCTGGTCTTCAGCCACAGGGCGCCGTCCTTTTCATAGGTGTAGCCCCGCTTGGTCAGCTCCGCCACGGAGTCTGCCACATAGCCGCTCTCGTGGAGGCTGGACTCGAAGAACCACTCGTCGTACTGAATGCCGTACCGGGCCAGATCCGCCTTCATCTTTGGGATATTGTGGGCCAGGCCGAACTGGGCCAGGGTATCGTGGCGGGTCTTTTCATCCACATGCAGCAGGTCGTCGCCGTGGGCGTCGGCGTAGAGCTGAGCCAGCTCCCGGATGTCGTCGCCGTGGTAGCCGTCCTCAGGGAAGGGCACCGCGTCCTCGCCCCGGAAGATCTGGAAGTACCGGGCCTCCAGGCTCTTGGCGAATTTCTCGATCTGGTTGCCGGCGTCGTTGACGTAGAACTCCCGCCAGACATCGGCGCCGGATTTCTGCAGCACCGAGGCCAGGGTGTCACCCAGAACGCCGCCCCGGGCGTTGCCCATGTGCATGGGGCCGGTGGGGTTGGCGGAGACGAACTCCACCATGTATTTCTTGCCGGAGAGCATGTCGTTTTTGCCGTAGTCCGCCCCCGCCTGCTGCACGGCGCAGACGGTCTCGCCGAACCAGCGGGTGCCCAGGGTGAAGTTCAGAAAGCCGGGGCCTGCCATGGCGGCGGAGGTAAAGTAGCTGCCCTCCAGGTCCATGTTGTCCAGCAGGATCTGGGCCACCTCCCGGGGATTCTTGCGCAGGGCCTTGGCGGCAGCCAGACAGAAGGTGGTGGTATAGTCGCCGTTGGCGGTGTCCTTGGGGATCTCCACCGAGGGCTGCACGGGGCAGTCGGCGGGCAGGAGCCCGGCCGCGGCGGCCTTGCGGTAGGCGGTCAGGGTCAGCTCCAGCACCTGGTCCTTGGCGTTTTGTATCATATTCATAGCAGTTACTCCTTACTGTTTTTTCAAAAATAAACTGACCCGCAGCGCGCTCACGGGCTGCATGCCGACCAGCAGCATATACTCCAGGATCACCGAGCCGTCCTTTTGTCCGGCCAGATCCCAGGTGACCTCCTTGGTTTTCACATTCAGGGTGAGGCTGCCCTGAGGGGTCTTGATCTGCGTGGCGGTGACGGCGGCGGGGTCCAGAAGCAGGCCGTAGCCCTCCCCCTCGTTGACCAGGATGGCCCGGCGGGTGGCGGTCTCCACCTTCACGTCCGAGCGAATGGCGGATTTTTCATCCTCGCAGTTCACGGCCTCGTACTGCAGGTGCCAGCCGTAGTCGGTCTTTTCCACGGCGGCGGTGCCCTCCATGCGGATCACATCCTCCACGCCGCCGAACACGCTGCGGCTGGCGATGCGAATTTGTGCGGTTCCTTCCATAGCGTGCCTCCTTGTGGGCTTTTGATACCTGTGGGCGGCGGCGCCGGGCACGGGATGAGCCCCTGGAGTATATAATACATGCAGAGGGGAGAAGCCCGTGCGGCGCCCGGGGCCGATCCGTCCGGATCCGGCCATACTAACCAATCAATTATACTATGGATCGCCGCCTATCACAAGGAAAATTTGGTGCGGATGCCCATTTTTTTCAGTGGCAATTTCTCCTTTCTTCTGCTATACTGAAACGCAAATAGGGAAGCAAACGGCAAGGAGGTGCCTGTAATGGAGCTTAAACTGACGCAAAAACAGTTCCGGCGGCTGCTGGACCTGGTGTATATCGGCAACTGGGTGCTCAACTCCACCCGGGGGGACGACCGCATCCGGGATTACGACCAGGTGGAGAGCCTGGTGTTTTCCCACTGCCTGGGCCGGGGCATGGAGAAGCTGACAGAGCTGTACCAGGGGGAGCTGATCCCCTCCCGGGCCTTTGCCGAGGGTGGCATCCACGAGGCCATCATGGCCTATGAGGACAACGTATTCTTTGAGATCCTGGCCCAGGAGCTGGCCCTGCGGGATCTGGACGATCCCCCCATCACGGAGGAGAATTACGACGAGGTCATGGAGCGGATGAACGAGTATCTGGGGGAGTTTCAGCGCCACGGCACCGACCATGTGACGGTGGAGATGGAGGAGTAAGGATCCAATAGCGAGAAAAAAGAGGCACGTCCGTGCCTCTTTATTTGCGTAGAAAACCCCGGAGGGGAGCGATCCGGACGCCCTCACACCACCTGGAACAGGAAGAACTTCAGATAGTCCGTCTCATCCACGCCCCATAGGATGGGGTGGTCGCAGGCCTGCTGGCGCTGCTCGATCTGCCGCAGCTGCACCCCGGCGTCTTTGGCGGCGCTGCGGAGCATGGCCATGAACCGCTCCGTGGAGGCAAAATGGCTGCACGAGCAGGTGGCCAGATATCCGCCCCGGGGCAGCAGCTTCATGGCCCGGTAGTTGATCTCCTTGTACCCGGTCATGGCGCTTTCGATGGTCCTGCGGCTCTTGGTAAAGGCCGGGGGATCCAGGATGATAAAGTCGTAGACCTTGGGCCCCTTTTCCAGCTCCGGCAGCAGGTCAAACACATTGGCGGCCCGGCAGTCCATAACCTCGCCGAGCCCGTTGAGCTGGGCGTTTTCCGCGGCGCACTGCACGGCAAACTCCGACACGTCCACCGCCGTCACATGCCTGGCACCGCCCCGGGCGGCGTTGAGGGCGAAGGAGCCGGTGTGGGTGAAGCAGTCCAGCACCGTGCGGCCCCTGGCCAGCCGCGCCACCGCCTGGCGGTTGTATTTCTGATCCAGGAAGAATCCGGTTTTCTGCCCGTTGATGAAATCCACCCGGTAGCGGATACCGTTTTCCACGATGTCCGCTCCGGTGAGGTCGGGCAGGGCTTCTCCGGGTAGGGGGAACCAGCCCTTGTTCTGCGCCAGGCCCTCCTTTTCCCGCAGGGCCACGTCGTTGCGCAGGTAGATGCCGGCGATGTCCTGGCCGTCCCGGCGCAGCGCCTGGGCCAGGATGGGCAGCAGCCGATCCTGGATGCGCTCCATGCCCAGGCTCAGCACCTGCACCACCAGCACCGGGCCGAACCGATCCACCGTCAGCCCCGGGAAGCCGTCCGCCTCCCCGAAGATGACCCGGCAGCAGAGCAGATCCTCCGGGGGCATGACGGCCTTGCGGTAGTCCCAGGCGTACTGCACCCGGCGCTGCCAGAAGGCATCGTCAAACCGGTCGTTGGCGTTGCGGGATAGGAGCCGGCAGCGGATGAGGGAGTGGCTGTTATAAAAGCCTGTGCCGAGATAGGCCCCCTTGTGCCCGATGACGTCTGCCAGGCCGCCGTCCTCCACAGGGCCGGAAAGCTCCGTCACTTCTGCGGCGTATACCCACGGGTGCCCCGCCGTCAGAGCGCGCTCTCCTTTTTGGGTGATATGCACCTGGGGATAGGGCCGTTCTGCCTTCATAGTCCCGCCTGCCTTTCCGAGAAAAATCAATTCATTGTAGCACATTCCCGGGCCGATTGCCATATAAATAAAAGGAGAAATTGCAAACAGGGAGGCTTGGTTTTATGCCAACGATCTTTTTGAGCCCCTCCACCCAGGAATATAATCAGTATGTCACCGGCGCCGGCAGTGAGGAATATTTCATGAACCTGCTGGCGGACGCCATGGAGCCGCTGCTGCTCTCCAACGGCATCCAGTTTACCCGCAATGACCCCCAGGGCAGCGTGTCCAAATCTATTCAGCAGAGCAACGCCGGCAGCTACGATTTCCACCTGGCCCTCCACTCCAATGCCTCCGGCCCGGGCAGCGAGGGCCGGAACCGGGGCATCATCGCCTTTTACTATCCCGGCAGCGCAAACGGCCAGCGGGCGGCGGAGCTGTTTGCGGCGGCTCTGCGGGAGATCTATCCCCTGCCGGACCAGGTGACCACCCGCTCCACCACCACCCTGGCGGAGGTGAAGCGCACCAAGGCCCCCGCCGTGCTGCTGGAGATCGGCTACCACGACAACGCCGCCGATGCCCAGTGGATCGCCGGGCACATCGACCTCATCGCCCAGACCCTGGTGCAGGCCATGACGGAGTATTTCGGCCTGCCCTATGTCTATCCCGGGCCCAGCCAGCCGGGCCTGGCCGTTACGGATTCCGGCGGCCCGGTAGCGCTGCGGGCGTATCCCTCGGCCCAGGGGCAGGTCCTTGCGCAGATCCCCAGCGGCGCCACGGTCACGGTGTTCGGCCAGTATCAGGGCTGGTATGTGGTGCTCTACGGGGAGACCATCGGCTATGCCAATTCTGCCTTTATCCAATTGTGAGGAAAATAATTCACCCAGGCTATGCTTTTTCCCTTGACAGTTTCCTAAAATGCGATTAATATTAGAAAGGATATGCACCCGAAAGATCAGGGGGTCTTTTTGGTTGTTTTCTACACTCAAACGGGAAACCGTTTCTCAAGAATTTATACACATTCACAGGAGGTTGACCAATCATGACCACAGTTGGCTACATTGTAGCGGCTGTTGCGGCTGTTGTTGCGTTCGTGATTGGCTTCCCTATCGGCATTCAGTACCGCAAGAAGGTAGCGGAAAAGGAAATTTCCAGCGCGGAAGAGGAGGCGACCCGCATCCTCAACGAGGCCATCAAGAGCTCCGAGAGCAAGAAGCGTGAGGTCCTGCTGGAGGCAAAGGAAGAGATCCTGAAAAGCCGCGCGGATTACGAGAAGGAAGTCAAGGAGCGCCGGGCGGACCTGCAGAAGCAGGAGCGCCGGCTGCAGCAGAAGGAAGAAAACATCGATCGCAAGACCGATGCCATTGAGAAGAAGGAGGAAGTCCTGGCTGAGAAGCACGACGCCCTCCTGAAGGAACAGGATGAGATCAAGCTCATCAAGCGCAGCCAGACCGAGATGCTCGAGCGCATCTCCGGCTTCACCGCCGACCAGGCCAAGGCATATCTGATCCAGCAGGTGGAGTCCGAGGTCACCCACGAGACCGCCATGAAGATCAAGGAGATCGAGGCCCGGGCCAAGGACGAAGCCGACCAGCGCGCCCGGGAGATCGTGGCCACCGCCATCCAGCGCTGCGCCGCAGACTATGTGGCTGAGATTACCGTCAGTGTGGTTCCCCTGCCCAATGACGAGATGAAGGGCCGCATCATCGGCCGCGAAGGCCGCAACATCCGCACCCTGGAGACCCTGACCGGCGCGGATCTTATCATTGACGACACCCCCGAGGCTATTACGGTGTCCTGCTTTGAGCCGGTGCGCCGTGAGGTGGCCCGCCTGGCTCTGGAAAAGCTCATCGCCGACGGCCGCATCCATCCCACCCACATTGAGGAGATGGTGGAGAAGGCCCGCCGGGAGGTGGACGCCGTCATCCGGTCCGAGGGCGAGCGCGCCGTGCTGGAAACCGGCGTGCGGGGCGTACATCCGGAGCTGCAGAAGCTCCTGGGCCGCCTGCACTACCGCACCAGCTATGGCCAGAACGTGCTGCAGCACTCCATCGAGGTGTCCCACATCGCGGGCATGATGGCCGCCGAGCTGGGGGCCGACGTGGCCGCCGCCAAGCGGGCAGGCCTGCTGCACGACATCGGTAAGGCCGTGGACCACGAGATGGAGGGCACCCACATCCAGCTGGGCGTGGAGTTCTGCCGCAAGTATAAGGAAAAAGAGGACATCATCCACGCCATCCAGGCCCACCACGGCGACGTGGAGTGCAAGACCCTGGTTGCCTGCCTGGTGCAGGCGGCGGACGCCGTGTCCGCGGCCCGTCCCGGCGCCCGGCGCGAGAACCTGGAGAACTATATCAAGCGCCTGGAGAAGCTGGAGGAGATCACCAGCGACTATCCCGGCGTGGAAAAGAGCTATGCCATCCAGGCCGGCCGCGAGGTCCGCGTCATGGTCAAGCCCGAGCAGGTGTCCGAGGATCAGATGGTCATCCTGGCCCACGACCTGGCCCGCCGCATCGAGAGCGAGCTGGAGTATCCCGGCCAGATCAAGGTCCACGTCCTGCGGGAGACCAAGGTGGTCGAATACGCCAAGTAATATTTTCGACAGCAAATACTGCGTGTATAGAAATATGCACGCAGTATTTTTTTGCCGCAGGACTGGCGGACGTCCTGCGGAGTCATGAAAAAATACCGGCTGCGCGCTTGCACGCAGCCGGTATTTTATATATAATAAGGTGGATCCTAACAGAAAAAAACGAAACGGAGGGCGAGCCATGCTTTTCAAGGTGTTGGCCGTGGGTGACGTAACAGGCGAGAGCGGCGTGGACTTCCTGCGCGGTCAGCTGCGGGGCCTGAAAAAGGAAAAGAGCATCGACTTTGTGGTGGTCAACGGGGAAAACGCCGCCGGGAATGGCCTGCTGCCCGCCCATGCGGAGGACATCCTGGCCGCCGGGGCGGACGTCATCACCCTGGGCAACCACTCCTTCGGAAAGATGCAGATCGCGGATTTCCTGGAGGAAAATCCCTACATCCTCCGGCCTGCCAATTTCACGGGCCGGGCCCCGGGCCGGGGCTGGGCGGTGCTGGACTGCGGCCGGGTGCAGGTGGGCGTGATGAATCTCATCGGCCGCTGCAGCCTGGATTTTAATGCAGAGAATCCCTTCACCACCGCCGACCGTATTTTGAAAACTGCCGACAAGCCCACCTTCACCCTGGTGGATTTCCACGCCCAGGCCACCAGTGAGAAGCTGGCCCTGTCATACTATCTGGACGGCCGGGTGTCTGCCCTGTGGGGCACCCACACCCATGTGCCCACCGCTGACGAGCGAATCTGCCCCAAGGGTACGGGCTACATCACCGACCTGGGCATGACCGGGCCGGTGGAATCCGTGCTGGGCATCCGGCCGGAGCAGTCGGTGGAGTTTTTCCTGGGCGGTCTGCCGGGCCGATACCGGACGGTGGACGGCCCCTGCAAGCTGCAGGGCGCCCTGTTTACACTGGACAGCAGCACCGGCCTGTGCGCCGGGGTGGAGCGTATAGAGATACGATAAGGAGGACAACATCATGTCAGTTGAAAAAGTGAGAGAATATCTCAAGGGCTACGGCGTGGCCGACCGGATGCAGGAGTTTACCGTGTCCAGCGCCACGGTGGAGCTGGCGGCGGTGGCCGTGGGCGTGGAGCCCGCCCGCATCGCCAAGACCCTGAGCTTCAAGGTGGACGAGACCCCCATTCTGATCGTGGCTGCCGGGGACGCCAAGGTGGACAACAGCAAGTATAAGCATTTCTTCCACACCAAGGCCAAGATGCTCACCCACGAGGAGGCCGTGGAGCGCATCGGCCACGCCGTGGGCGGCGTGTGCCCCTTCGCCCTGCCAGCGGATGTGAAGACCTATCTGGATGTGTCGCTGAAGCGGTTTGAGACGGTGTTCCCCGCTGTGGGCAGCGCCGCCTCGGCCATTGAGCTCACCTGCGACGAGCTGGAGCGCTGCTGCGGCGATAACTTCGTGGAGTGGGTGGACGTGTGCAAGGGCTGGCAGGACGACCAGCCCCAGGCATGAAGCTCCTGCACGCGGCGGACCTGCACCTGGACAGCGCCTTTGCGGGTCTGCCGGAGGAGAAGGCGGCCCTCTGCCGCCAGGAGAGCCGGGACATCCTGCGCCGCCTGGTGGACTGGGCCAACGATCACGCCGCGGATGTGATGCTTTTGGCCGGGGACCTGTTTGACTCCGACCGGCTCTACAGCCAGACGGCCCGGACCCTGGCCCTGACCCTGGGGCGCTTCCGGGGCCGGATCTTCCTGGCCCCCGGCAACCATGATTTTTACGCCCCCGGCAGCGGCTACAGCGCTGTGGACTGGCCGGAAAACGTGCATATCTTCACCTCCCGGACGCCCCAGACGGTGCTCCTGCCGGAGTGGAACGCCTCGGTCACCGGGGCGGCCTTCACCGCCGCTGAGGAGTGGGAGCCCTTTGCCGGTGCGGCCTTTGCCGGCAGTGAGGAGGCCATTCGCCTGGGCGTGGTCCATGGAGAGGTCACCCGGGGTGAGAGCAAGTACCGGGCCATCTCCCCGGCGGAGATCGGGAAAACGGACCTGACCTACCTGGCCCTGGGGCACGTCCACCGCTATGGCGGTGTGCAGCGGGCCGGGGCCACCGCCTATGCCTACCCCGGGTGCCTGCCCGGCCGGGGCTTTGACGAGACCGGGGACAAGGGCTTCCTGTTCGGCGATGTGACGGCGGAGGGAGCGGACCTGGAGTTTATCCCCTTTGCCCGGCGGCGCTATCAGAGCGTCACGGCGGACGTCACGGATCGTGACCCGGCAGAGGCCGTCCGCCAGGCGCTGGAGGGCGACTGCGGGCAGGATATCTGCCGGGTGCTGCTCACCGGGGCCCGACGGGGGGATTTTTCCCTCCCGGCGCTGGAGGGGGAGCTGACAGGCCTGTGCGCCTCTCTCACCCTGACGGACGAGACCTACCCGGAGGAGGATGTATGGGCCCGCTGCGGGGAGGATTCCCTCCGGGGCCTGTTCCTGCAGGACCTGCGGGAGCGGTACGACGCCGCCGACGACGAGGAGGGCAAAAAGCAGATCCTCCAGGCGGCACGCTTTGGCCTGGCGGCCCTGGATAACCGGGACTGAGACGGACGGCAAACTCTGCGAGACTTTTTGAAAAGCCGGCTTATAAGAGGTGTATATGAAAAATATTCTCATGATCGGCACCGGCGGCACCATTGCCTCGGAAATGACCCCGGAGGGGCTGACGCCGGAGCTGAACACGGAGCAGCTGCTGGAGTTCATCCCGGACATCGGCAAGCTCTGCCGGGTGGACTGCATCCAGCTGTATAACCTGGACAGCACCAACATTCAGCCCCAAAACTGGCTGGGGGTGGTGGGTACCCTGCGCAGAAATTACGATGCCTACGACGGCTTCGTCATCAGCCACGGCACCGACACCATGGCCTACACGGCGGCGGCTCTGAGCTACCTGGTCCAGGGCAGCGCCAAGCCCATTGTCCTCACCGGGGCACAGAAGCCCATTTGGTTTGACGGCACGGACTCCAAGCGCAACCTGACGGACGCCTTTCTCTATGCCTGCCGGGGCTGCGGCGGTGTGCAGATCGTCTTCAACGGTAAGGTGATTTTGGGCACCCGGGCGAGAAAGACCTTTTCCAAGAGCTTTCAGGCTTTTTCCAGCGTGAACTATCCGGACCTGGCGGTGCTGCAGGACGAGCGTCTGCTCCAGTATATCCGTACGGAGAGCCTACCCAGGCCGGTTTTCTATGACACCCTCTGCGAGAATGTGGGCCTGCTGAAGCTGATCCCCGGCACCAAGCGGGAGCTGGTGGCGTTCATGATGGAGCACTACGACGGCATCGTGGTGGAGAGCTTCGGCGTGGGCGGCCTGCCGGAATATCCCGGCCAGGAGTTTTACCCCCTGGTGCGGCAGGCGGTGGAGCGGGGCAAGATCGTGGTCATGACCACCCAGGTGCCCAACGAGGGCAGCGACCTGTCCGTGTACCATGTGGGCGGGCACCTAAAGAGCACATTGCACCTGCTGGAGGCCTTCGACATGACCACCGAGGCCGCCGTGTGCAAGCTCATGTGGATCCTGGGTCAGACGAGAGAGTTTGACCGGGTGCGGGAGCTGTTCAACCGCCCCGTGGCCTGGGACATCCTTACCCAAAGCTGAAAAGAAACAGGAGAGGAGTGAACAGCATGCCGGGCCCGGATCCGAACCGTATCTATCCCAATGAGAACATCAGGCAGGTGGTGTATATCAAAAACGTTATTACCCGCCCCAACATTATTGTGGGGGACTACACCTACTACGATGATGTAAACGGCGCGGAAAATTTCCAGGAGCATGTCACGCACCACTATGAGTTTTTGGGCGACAAGCTTATCATCGGGAAATTCTGCGCCATAGGGCGGGGGATCGAGTTCGTGATGAACGGCGCCAACCATCGGATGAAAAGTGTGACCACCTATCCCTTCAACATCATGGGCGGCGGCTGGGAAAAATTTACGCCGCCCCTGGAGGACCTCCCCCTGAAAGGGGACACAGTGGTGGGAAACGATGTGTGGATCGGGCAGAACGTCACGGTGATGCCGGGGGTGCATATCGGCGATGGTGCCATCATCGCCGCGGATTCCGTGGTGACGAAGGACATCCCGCCCTATTGCGTTGCCGGCGGGAATCCCTGCCGGGTGATCCGGCAGCGCTTTGATGAGGCGCTCACCGCATTTCTGCTGGAGCTGAGATGGTGGGATTGGGACGCGGACAAAATCTTCCGTAATATGGAGGCTCTGTGCAGCGGCGACCTGACGAAGATCCGAAATATCCGGGATTGATCCCGCCCCGGTTTGCCGCATCCGCCGCCCGGCAGCTATTGACAATCCGCCCCCCGCACGATACAATATTAATTTAGGGAAATTCATTTTTAAACCAATTCATAGAGAGTTAGGAGATACATCATGGCCAAAGACCAGAGAAACGTGGAAGCCATCACCCCTATGGAGGTGGACTTCGCCAAGTGGTACACCGATATTTGCCTGAAGGCGGAGCTGGTGGACTATTCCAGCATGAAGGGATTCACCATCCTGCGCCCCTATGGCTATGCCATTTGGGAGAATATGCAGAGCATCATTGACAAGGCCCTGAAAAAGACCGGCCATCAGAACGTGGCGATGCCCGCCCTGATTCCCGAGAGCC
Source organism: uncultured Oscillibacter sp. (assembly GCA_945868085.1). Taxonomy (GTDB): domain Bacteria; phylum Bacillota; class Clostridia; order Oscillospirales; family Oscillospiraceae; genus Vescimonas. The sequence goes on along the minus strand of CAMBKF010000009.1, from coordinate 7,391 downwards.
TGCTGAAGAAGGAGGGCGAGTTGGTAGAGGGCTTCGCCCCGGAGGCCGCCTGGGTCACCATGGGCGGCAGCGAGAAGCTGGAGGAGCGCCTGGCCTTCCGCCCCACCTCCGAGACCATGTTCTGCGACCACTGGCACAATGTGCTGCAGACCTATCGGCAGCTGCCCATGCTCTATAACCAGTGGTGCTCCGTCATCCGCTGGGAAAAGACCACCCGCCCCTTCCTGCGCTCCCGGGAGTTCTGGTGGCACGAGGGCCACACCATCCATGAGACGGCTCAGGAGGCCATCGACGAGACGGAGATGATCCTGGACCTGTTTGCCGACTTCTGCGAGAAGTCCCTGGCCATGCCTGTGGTCAAGGGCCGCAAGACGGACAAGGAGAAGTTCGCCGGGGCCGAGGCCACCTATACCATCGAGTCCATGATGAAGGACCGCAAGGCCCTGCAGTCCGGCACCAGCCATTACTTCGGCAGCAAGTTCTCCGAGGCGTATGACGTCACCTTCCTGGGCCGGGACAATAAGCTCCATCACCCCTTCCAGACCTCCTGGGCGGTGACCACCCGCCTGGTGGGCGCCATCATCATGACCCACGGCGACAACAACGGCCTGGTCCTGCCCCCGGCCATCGCCCCCATCCAGGTCATCGTGGTGCCCATCGCCCAGCATAAGCCCGGCGTGCTGGATGCCGCCGCCGAACTTCGCGATCGGCTGGAGAATATCGACCTGCGGGTGAAGATGGACGACAGTGAGCAGTCCCCCGGCTGGAAGTTCGCCCAGTACGAGATGAAGGGTGTGCCCCTGCGGGTGGAGATCGGCCCCAAGGATATGGAGAAGCAGCAGTGCTGCATTGCCCGCCGCGACACCGGCGAGAAGACCTTCGTGCCCCTGGCGGACCTGGAGAGCGCCGTGCAGACCCTGCTGCAGGATGTCCACGACAATCTCTATGCCATGGCCGAGAAGAACCTGGAGGACAACACCTTCGACTTCACCTCCTGGGAGGAGGTCAAGGAGATGGCCCAGGGCAAGGGCGGCTTCGCCCGGACCAAGTGGTGCGGCAGCCTGGAGTGCGAGCTGGCCATGAAGGAAAAGGCCGGTGTCTCCAGCCGCTGCATGCCGCTGAAGCAGTCCGGCACCACCGGCAAGTGCCCCGTGTGCGGCAAGGAATGCACCACGGACATCTACTGGGGCGTGGCTTACTAAGACACCTGGCGAAAATTCCTTCGGAATTGTGGCTTTGTCATGTCCAGGGAGCGAAGTGACCGTGGGAATCCGATCTTTCTCCAAAGGGGAACGGATTGCCGCACTAGTGTGCGCATTGGCTCGCAATGACATGGTATTTTGCCAATAAGCAGACCGGCGCGGAAGATTTTCCGCGCCGGTCTTTAACAAAACGAGGGGGATTTGTGCTATGGCTGACTACACAGAGATTCTGCGGTCGCTGCGGGAGGACTGCGACCTGACCCAGGCACAGGTGGCGGCGGCGCTGGGGACCACCCAGCAGGTCTATGCCCGGTATGAAAAGGGCGTCAATGAGCTGCCGGTGCGGCATTTGCGGGCGCTGTGCCTGCTGTATGGGGTCAGTGCGGACTATATTTTGGGCCTGCCGGTGGGGCTGAAGCGCCCTCGGTAAAAATTTCGGCACACCCCACAAAAATATTTCGGAATTTTATAAAAATAAGAGAAAATCCCCTTGACAAAAAGGGGATTTTCCTATATCATAAGCAGGTACGCGTGCCATGGGTGCTGCACACCCGGGGGCGTTTACAAATGCGATGAACCGGGAGATTGCTCCGCAAGGAGGTAACTTCCGGGGAGTATGTCCGATAATCGGGCGGCTGAGAAGAACCTCTACGCCAGCGTAGATCGCTGTGCCAGAGTGACACCGGCCGGAGTTCGTGCCGGTGTTTCTTATGAGCCGGAATGATACGCACGGATGAGCGTATAGAAATTTCTTCTCGCCGTACGGAACGCGGCCCTCGCAAAACAAAAACCGTACGAAAAATGGAGGAACAAACCAAATGGCAAAAGAAATGATCCGCATTCGCCTGAAGGCCTATGACCACCAGGTCATCGACCAGTCCGCAGAGAAGATCGTGGAGACCGCCAAGCGCAACGGCGCTACCGTGTCCGGCCCCATCCCTCTGCCCACCAAGAAGGAGATCGTCACCATCCTGCGCGCTACCCATAAGTATAAGGACAGCCGTGAGCAGTTCGAGCGCCGCACCCACAAGAGACTGATCGACATCACCAATTCCAACCCCAAGACCGTGGAGGCCCTGATGGCTCTGGACCTGCCGGCCGGTGTGGAAATCGAGATCAAGCTGTAATTATACCTTATATAATATAGCCCATCTCAACCCCGACCCCGCGCCAAAGGGCGCACCATCATCAACATTGCTTGCAAGACCATCGTCCGTCGACTTGCGTGAGACGGACGGGGTTAAGTCGGCAGAGCAAGCGGCCTGTACCCAATGCAGACTGAACTATGCCGACCAATAACCTTTAAGGAGGATCATACATGAAAGCAATCATCGGCAAGAAAGTTGGCATGTCTCAGATCTTCGACGAAAACGGCAAGGTCATCCCCGTCACCGTCATCGAGGCGGGTCCCTGCACCGTCGTCCAGAAGAAGACTTCCGAGAAGGAAGGTTATGAGTCTGTCCAGCTGGGCTTTGAGGATGTTCCCGAGCGGAAGCTGACCAAGCCCGAAATGGGCCACCTGAACAAGGCTGGCGTGGCCCCCAAGAAGTACCTGCGCGAGTTTAACCTGGAGAACGCCTCCGAGCTGAATATCGGCGACATCGTCAAGGCTGACACCTTCGCAGAGGGCGACTTCGTTGACGTCACCGGCACCAGCAAGGGCCACGGCTACCAGGGCCCCATCAAGCGCCACGGCGCACAGCGCACCCCCATGAGCCACGGCGGCGGCCCCGTCCATCGTCATGCCGGTTCCATGGGCTCCACCACCGATCCCAGCCGCATCTTCAAGGGCCACATCGGCGCCGGTCAGATGGGCTGCGATACCGTCACCGTCCAGAACCTGGATGTGGTGAAGGTGGACGCTGAGCTGAACCTCATCGCTGTTCGCGGTGCAGTGCCCGGCCCCAAGGGCGGCCTGGTCCTCATCAAGAGCACTGTGAAGACCCACCGCGTCAAGAATGTCGAGTCCGGCATCAGCAACAACCCGCAGAAGGCTTCCGGCCGCAATCCCCAGAAGGCCTCTGCGCGTAATAAGTAAGGAAAGGAGTGCTTGAACAATGTCTACCATCAAAGTTTTGAACATGGCCGGCGCAGAAGTCGGTACCGTGGAGCTGAAGGACAGCATCTTTGGCATCGAGCCCAATGAGAGCGTCGTTCACGAAGTGGTGAAAAATCACCTGGCAAACTGCAGACAGGGTACCCAGAGCGCTCTGACCCGTGCTGAAGTTTCCGGCGGCGGCAAGAAGCCCTGGCGCCAGAAGGGCACCGGCCACGCCCGTCAGGGCAGCACCCGTGCGCCCCAGTGGACCCACGGCGGCATCGTGTTTGCCCCCAAGCCCCGCAGCTATTCTTATGTCCTGAACAAGAAGGTCAAGAGACTGGCTATGAAGTCTGCCCTGTCTGCCAAGGCGGCCGCAGGCGAGATCATCGTGGTGGATTCCATCAAGATGGATGCTATCAAGACCAAGGACTTCCGCACCTTCCTGGGCGCCGTCAAGGCGGAGGGTAAGGCTCTGGTGGTCACTCCTGCCAAGGATGAGATCATCGTAAAGTCCGCCCGCAACATCCCCGGCGTTGAGACCGCTATGGCCAACCTGATCAATGTCTATGACATCCTCAAGGCCAAGTACCTGGTCATCGACAAGGAAGCCCTCGCAGTAATCGAGGAGGTGTTCGCATAATGGCTAACGTATACGACATCATCATCCGTCCCGTCATCACCGAGCGCTCCATGGCCGCTGTCGCTGACAAGAAGTACGTCTTTGAAGTGGCTCCGGAAGCCGGCAAGATCGAGATCAAGAACGCCGTGGAGGAGATCTTCGGCGTGAAGGTCGCCAAGGTCAACACCATCAACTATGATGGCAAGGCCAAGCGCCTGGGCGCCGGCCGTCCCGGCACCCGCAAGAGCTGGAAGAAAGCCTATGTCCAGCTGACCCAGGATTCCAAGACCATCGAGTTCTTCGAAGGTATGGTCTGATAACGGAAGGAGTGTAAAGAATGTCTATTAAAACTTTTAAGCCGACCACACCCTCCCGCAGACACATGACTGTCAACGGCTTTGACGGCATCAACAAGCACGCCAAGCCCGAGGCTAGCCTGACTGAGGTTCTGAAGAAGAATGCTGGTCGCAACAGCTATGGCCGCATCACCGTCCGTCATCGCGGCGGCGGCGAGAAGCGCAAGTATCGTATCATCGACTTCAAGCGCGACAAGATGGATATGGAAGCCACTGTCCTGCAGCTGGAGTACGATCCCAACCGCAGCGCCAACATCGCGCTGGTGCAGTATGAGGACGGCGAGAAGCGTTACATCATCGCTCCCGTGGGCCTGAACGCCGGGGACAAGGTCCTCTCCTCCGCCGCTGCCGACATCAAGCCCGGCAACTGCCTGCCCATCGCCAACATCCCCGTGGGTACCGTGATCCACAACATCGAGATGCATCCCGGCCGCGGCGCCCAGCTGGTCCGCTCCGCCGGTGCCTATGCCCAGCTGATGGCTAAGGAAGGCGAGAACGCCCAGATCCGTATGCCCTCCGGCGAGGTCCGCATCATCCGCACCAACTGCACCGCCTGCATCGGCCAGGTGGGCAACTTGGAGCATGAGAATGTGCAGATCGGTAAGGCCGGCCGGAAACGTCACATGGGTTGGCGTCCCACCGTCCGCGGTTCTGTTATGAACCCCTGCGACCACCCCCACGGCGGTGGTGAAGGTAAGTCCCCTGTGGGTCGTCCCGGCCCTGTCACTCCTTGGGGCAAGCCTGCTATGGGTTACAAGACCCGCAAGAAGAAGAACCCCACCGACAAGTTCATTGTCAAGCGTCGTAACGTGAAGTAAAGGAGGCAAGAGAATATGAGCAGATCTATTAAAAAAGGCCCGTATGTTGCCCCTGAGCTCCTGAAGCGGGTTGAAGAGATGAACGCTAAGGGCGAGAAGAACGTGCTGAAGACCTGGAGCCGCAGCTCCACCATCTTCCCCGCCTTCGTCGGCCACACCATCGCAGTGCATGACGGCCGCCGTCACGTGCCCGTCTATATCCAGGAGGATATGGTCGGCCACAAGCTGGGTGAGTTCGCTCCCACCCGTACCTTCCGCGGTCATGCCAAGAAAGCGTAAAGGAGGATGCAGAGACAATGGAAGCTAAAGCATATCTGAGATACGTCCGCATCTCTCCCCGCAAGGTCCAGATCGTCTGCGATCTGATCCGCGGCAAGGATGTCAAGACTGCCATGGCCATCCTGATGCAGACCCCCAAGGCTGCGTCCGAGCCCCTGATGAAGCTCCTCAAGAGCGCCTGCGCCAATGCGGAGAACAACTTCAGCATGGACCCCGAGAAGCTGGTGGTCACCCAGGTGTTCGCCACCCCCGGCCCCATCCTCAAGCGGATGATGCCCCGCGCTCAGGGCCGCGCCTATCGCATCAACAAGAGAACCTCTCACGTGACGCTGGCCGTCGCTGAGAAGAACTAAAGGGAGGAGACAGTTTTATGGGACAGAAAGTTAATCCCCACGGCTTCCGCGTGGGCGTCATCAAAGACTGGGATTCCCGTTGGTATGCCAGCAATGAGAAGGTGGGCGACCTCCTGGTAGAGGATCACAAGATCCGCGTGTACCTGAAGAAGCTCCTGTATGCGGCCGGTGTCTCCAAGATCGAGATCGAGCGCAGCAGCGAGGTCGTTACCATTTACCTGCATGTGGCCCGTCCCGGTGTGGTCATCGGCAAGGGCGGCACCCAGGTGGAGGAGTATCGCCAGAGCGTTGAGAAGCTCATCGGTAAGACCGTGAAGCTGAACATCGTTGAGGTCCGCAACCCCGATATGGACGCACAGCTGGTGGCCGAGAACATCGCCGCTCAGCTGGAGAAGCGCATTTCTCACCGCCGCGCCATGAAGAATGCCATGGGCCGCGCCATGCGCGCCGGCGCCAAGGGCATCAAGTGCAACTGCTCCGGTCGTCTGGGTGGTCGTGAGATCGCCGGCTCCGAGCACTATCACGAGGGTACCATTCCCCTGCAGACCCTGCGCGCCGACATCGACTACGGCTTCGCTGAGGCTGCTACTACCTTCGGCCGCATCGGCGTGAAGGTGTGGATCTACAAGGGTGAGGTGCTGAGCCAGGCTCTGCGCACCACTCCCCGTACCCTGGACACCAGCAAGCCCTACCAGGAGCGCCGCGAGCGCCGCGGTCGCCGTGACGGCGATCGTCGTGGTGGCTTCCGCCGCGATGGTCAGAACGGTGGCTTCAACCGTGACCGCAACGGCAGCCGTCCCCAGGGTGGTTTCCGCAAACCCGCAGAAAAGAAAGAAGGAGGCGCTCAGTAATGCTTCTGCCCAAGAGAGTTAAGTACCGCAGAGTACACCGTGGCCGCCTCACCGGCAAGGCCATGAGAGGCAATAAGATCACCTACGGTGAATTTGGCCTCGTAGCGCTGGAGCCCGCATGGATCACCAGCAATCAGATCGAAGCCGCCCGTATCGCCATGACCCGTTATACCAAGCGTGGCGGTCAGGTTTGGATCAAGATCTTCCCCGATAAGCCTGTTACCGAGAAGCCCGCTGAGACCCGTATGGGTTCCGGTAAGGGTTCCCCCGAGTATTGGGTAGCCGTTGTTAAGCCCGGCCGTGTCATGTTTGAGATCGCCGGCGTTTCCGAAGATGTCGCCCGCGAGGCCCTGCGTTTGGCCAGCCACAAGCTGCCCATCAAGACCAAGATCGCCAAGCGCGAGGACGTCGCCGCCCAGGAAGTAGGTGAATGAGATGAAGGCAACTGAAGTACGTGCAATGAGCGTTGAGCAGCTCAATGAAAAGCTCGACTCCCTGAAGAAGGATCTGTTCTTCCTGCGTATGCAGCACGCAACCAATCAGCTGGACAATCCTCTCAAGATCGCTGAAACCAAGCGTGATATTGCCCGGGTGAAGACCGTTATCCGTGAAAAGGAGGAGAAGTAATATGGAAGAAAAGAGAATTTCCTCCCGCAAGGTCAGAGTTGGCAAGGTAGTTTCCGACAAGATGGACAAGACCGTGGTCGTGGCCATTGAGGATCGTGTCGCTCACCCTCTGTACAAGAAGATCGTCGGCCGCACCTATAAGCTGAAGGCCCACGATGAGGAGAACACCTGCGGCGTAGGCGATATTGTTAAGGTGATGGAGACCCGCCCCCTGTCCAAGGACAAGCGTTGGCGCGTGGTCGAGA
>CAMBKF010000008.1 GCA_945868085.1 uncultured Oscillibacter sp. | reverse complement strand
CGCTCCTCGATGCCGTGGGCGCCCTTCTCCTTGCGGAAGCAGGGGGAGTAGGAGGTGAGGGTCTGGGGCAGGGCGCTCTCGGGCAGGATCTGGTCAATATAGCGGCCGATCATGGAGTGCTCGCTGGTGCCGATGAGGTAGAGGTCCTCGCCCTCGACCTTGTACATCATGCCATCCATGTCCGTCTGGCTCATGACACCCTCCACCACGTTGCCGTGGATCATGAAGGGGGGGATGCAGTAGGTGAAACCCTTGTTTATCATGAAGTCCCGGCCGTAGGCCAGCACCGCCTCGTGCATCCGGGCGATGTCCCCCAGCAGGTAGTAAAACCCGCTGCCGGAGACCCGGGCGGCGGCGTCCATGTCGATGCCGTCAAAGCGCTCCATAATGTCCGTGTGGTAGGGGATCTCAAACTCCGGCGCTGTGGCCTCGCCGAAGCGCTCCACCTCCACGTTGCAGCTGTCGTCCTTGCCGATGGGCACGGCGGGGTCGATCATCTGGGGGATGACCATCATGATCTTGTTCAGGGCCGCCTCGGCGTGCTCCTTCTTGGCCTCCAGCTGGGCCATGCGCTCGGCATCGGCCTTTACGGCGGCGTTGTTGGCGTCGATCTGTGCCTGGAGCTCGGCCTTCTTGGCCTCGTCGGTGCATTTCTTCAGCTGGCCGAACAAGGGGCCGTTGGCCTTGGACAGCTTGTTGCGCTCGGCCTTCAGAGCTTCGCCGTCGGCAATGGCCTGGCGGCGCTCGGCGTCCAGGGCAATGGCCTCGTCCACCAGGGGCAGCTTGGCGTTTTGGAATTTCTTGCGGATGTTCTCTTTTACCAGGTCGGGATTTTCCCGTACAAATCTAATATCCAGCATTTTGATTTCCTCTCTGTTTCATGTGAAACAATTTATTTCAGCTTCAGGGCGTTCAGGGCGTCCAGCAGGTTGTTCAGGTCGTCCACGCCGTAGTATTCCAGCTCGATGCGGCCCTTTTTGCGGCCGCTGACGATCTTGCAGCCCCGGCCCAGGTGCGCGCCCAGGGACTTGGCGGCCTCCTCGGCGTAATTCACCTCCAGGCCGCCGGTGGTGACGGCGGGCTGGGCCTTCTCCTCGGCGGTGAGCTTTTTCACCAGCAGCTCCGTCTGCCGCACAGACAGGTCCGACTTGATGACGGCGTCCGCCGCCTTTTCCTGCAGGGCAGGGGAGAGGGGCAGGATGGTCCGGGCGTGGCCGTTAGAGAGCCGTCCGTCCTCCACCATGGCCCGCACCGAGGGGCACAGGTTCAGCAGCCGCAGGGCGTTGGCCACCACGGAGCGGGATTTGCCCACTCGCTGGGCGGTTTCCTCCTGGGTGAGGTTGTACTGGTCCATCAGCTGGCGGTAACCCTCGGCCTCCTCCATGGGGTTCAGGTCCTCCCGCTGAAGGTTCTCGATCATAGCCAGTTCCATGGCCTTGCGGTCGTCGGCCTCGATGACGATGGCCGGCACCTGGTCCAATCCCGCCATCCGGGCTGCCCGCCAGCGGCGCTCGCCGGCGATGATCTGATAATAGCCCGACTGGAGCTTGCGCACCGTCAGGGGCTGGATGATGCCGTGCTCGCGGATGGAATCCGCCAGGTCCGCCAGGGCGTCGGGATCGAACTGCTTCCGGGGCTGGGATGCGCAGCTCTCCACCTGGGAAATGGGCAGGTACAGGCTGCTTTTCTCCTCGCCGGTGTCCATCACATTGTCGCCCAGCAGGGCGGCCAGGCCCTTGCCCAGGCCTTTTGCATTGTTTGCCATAGGAATTTACTCCTCCTTACCTGCGCCGTTTTTCCGCAGAAATTCATCCGCAACGGCGTTGTATGCCTCCGCACCGCGGCAGGTGCGGTCGTATGCGTGGATGGGCTTGCCGTGGCTGGGCGCCTCGGACAGCCGGATGTTCCGGGGAATGACGGTGGTGTACACCTTGCCCGGGAAGAAACGCTTGATCTCCTGGGCCACCTGGATGGCCAGGTTGGTGCGCCCGTCGAACATGGTCAGCAGCACGCCCTCGATCTCCAGCTTCGGGTTCAGGCCCCGGCGCACGATGCGCACGGTGCCCATGAGGTCACTGAGCCCCTCCAGGGCGTAGTATTCCCCCTGCAGCGGCACCAGCAGGCTGTCCGCCGCGCACAGGGCGTTCAATGTCAGCAGCTCCAGGGACGGGGGGCAGTCGATGAAGATGTAGTCGTACCGGTCCGCCACCTGGTCTAGGGCGCGCTTGAGCAGGAACTGGCGGCCCTCCAGGTCGATCATCTCCACCCCGGCGCCGGCCAGGGCCTTGCTGCTGGGCAGCACGTCGCCGTAGGGTGTGGTGACGATGACCTTCTCCGTCTCCACGCCGTTGATGAGCACGTCATACACGCCGTTGGAGCGGGATTTGTCCACGCCCATGCCGGAGGTGGCGTTGGCCTGGGGGTCGAAGTCGCACAGCAGCACCCGCAGGCCCCTGGCGGCCAGGATGGCGGCCAGATTCACGCAGGTGGTGGTTTTGCCTACGCCGCCCTTTTGATTCACGATCGCAACAACTTTAGCCATTTTCCCACTCGTCCCTCCATATTTCTGTCATGCACATTATTATATACCAATCCCGCCGCCCGTTTCAATAGATTCTGATAAAAAATTTGAAAACCCGGCTGTTTCATGTGAAACATTTATCGCAGGCCAGGGGGAGGAGAATGTTTCACATGAAACAATGCAAAAACCCTGGGGATGTTTCATGTGAAACATCCCCAGGGACATAAAAACGATCTGTCATTGCGAAGCCAGTGCGCACACTGGCTGTGGCAATCCGTACTCTTTTTGGCAAAACTTATTAGACCAGCAGCACCCCGCCGTACCCCGGCAGCGTCAGATGCACCGCGCCGTCCGAGGCCAAAAACTGCTGCCCGGTCATGGCGTCCGCAGCGGTACCCCGGGGCCAGGGGAGCTCCAGCTCCAGGGGCTCCGGACCGGCGTTCATGGCGGCCAGAGACACCTGCTCGCCCGCCCGGCGCTGCACCGCCAGGCCGCCGCCCCGGGCGTAGGGATAGGTGATGTCCCCCTGCTGCAGAGAGGGCCGCTCCTTCCGCAGCTGGCCCAACCGCCGGAACCAGGCCACCAGGGCCTCGTCTTCCTGCCCCCAAGGATAGGTACGGCGGTTCAGAGGATCCTCATAGCCCTGCTGCCCGGCTTCGTCTCCGGCGAACACCGTGGGGGAGCCGGGGAAGGCATACAGCAGCAGCGCCCCCAGCATCAGCCGCCGCCGGGCCAGGTCGTAGCCTTCGGGCGTGAGCCGGGCCGCAGCCCGGTCCGTTTTGCTCTCCGGCGTGGGCTCACCGCCCAGGAGGGTCAGGATCCGGGGCGTGTCGTGGGTGCCCAGGAAGTTCATGGCGCTGTAAAAGGCGGGGGCGGGATAGTTCTCCCGGAGGGTCTCCATGCTGTCACGGAAGGCGGCGGCGTCGCCGCCCAGGAGCCAGTCCATGGCCGCCTTGCGGAAGGGATAGCTCATGAGCCCGTGGGTCTCCCGGCCCAGGAGGTAGCGGCGGCGCTCTCCATAAGCGATCTTGTTGGTGCCGTCCTCCCACACCTCGCCCAGGAGCACGGCGTCGGGCTTTTCCGTCTCCAGGACGGAGCGGAGCTGGGCGATGAAGCTGTCGGGCAGCTCGTCGGCCACGTCCAGCCGCCAGCCGTCCGCGCCGCAGCGCAGCCAGTGGCGCACCACGGAATCCTGCCCCTGGATGATAAACTCCCGGTAGGACGGCTGGGTCTCCTCCACCGCCGGCAGGGTCTTGATGCCCCACCAGGCGTCGTATTCCTCCGGCCAGCGGACGAAGCGGTACCAATTATAATAGGGGGATTCCTGGGACTGGGCCGCCCCCAGGTCGGGATAGAACCCGTCGGCGTTGAAGTAGCGGCTGACGTTGCCGGTGTGGTTGAACACGCCGTCCAGCACCACCCGCATGCCCCGCTTGTGGGCCTGTTCGCACAGAGTGCGCAGATCCTCCTCCGTGCCCAGCATGGGGTCAATGGCGTGGTAGTCGGCGGTGTTGTAGCGGTGGTTGGAGGCGGATTCAAAAATGGGCGTCAGGTACAGGGTGGTCACGCCCAGGTCCTGCAGATAATCCAGCTTGCTGATAATGCCTGGCAGGTCGCCGCCGAAGAAGTCGCGGCAGCGGACCTCTCCCGTCTCGTCCGGGAGATAGTCCGGCGTGTCGGCCCAGTTTTCGTGGACCTTTCGGTCCCCCACCATGCCTGCCGGGTCCGGGATGCGGCTGCGGCAGAACCGGTCCGGGAAGATCTGATAGCTGACGCCCCGGCCGAACCAATCCGACGTGCCGGTGTCCTCATACACCGTCAGCTGCCGCTCGGGGAGGGCGACGGTCCGGCCGTCCTGCCGGCGCAGCGTGAAGCTGTACCAGGCCAGCTCCGGCGAGGCGGGGGCGGTGTATGTGCCCCGGAGGGCGCCGTCCTCCAGGGCCAGGGGGATGGTCCGGGTCGCCCCGGCGAATTCCTCCCGGATCTGCAGCTGGCCGCCCGCAATACCGTCCTCCGGGCCGAAAAACACGGCAAAAGACACTTCGGTGCCGCATAAAACGGCACCGAAGGGGGATTTGCAGCGGGGATCCTTGGAATCAAAATAAACAGACATAGAAAACCCTCCTTGCGAAAACAGGATTTTTTCGAAAGCTTACGGCAGCAGCGTGTTCTCACCGACGACGGTGGTGGAGGTGGTCGCGCTGGAGAAGTAGGAATTGATGATGTCCCGGGCGATAGGGGCCAGGTTGGCGCCGCCGCCGCCCTGCTCGATGACCACGCACACGGCGATCTGGGGATCGTCATAGGGGGCAAAGGCCACGAAGCAGCCGTTGGACAGCTCGCCGCCGGTCTCTGCGGTACCGGTCTTGCAGCCCACGGGCACGATGCAGCTGTTGAAAACGTAGCTCAGGCTCCCGGTGGCCAGGCCCCGGGCACCGGACTTCACAGCCTCCAGAGTGCTGTCGGATATGTCCACATGGTTGCTGGGGCCCTTGTTGTAGGCGTAGACCACGGAGGAGTTGTCGTAGGCCTTGGCGCTCTTGAGCAGGTGGGCCTCGTAGTGGTCGCCGCCGCTGACGAGAGTAGCCACATAGTTGGCCAGCTGCAGGGGCGTGAACAGGTTGTAGGACTGGCCGATGGCGGCGGTGATGGTCTGGCCGTCGGTCCAGGTCTCGCCGATCTTCTCGGCGTATTCGGGGCTGGCCAGCACGCCCTCGGAGTCGCCGATCTCGATGCCCGTGCTGCGGCCCAGGCCAAACTGGCTGGCGTAGTCGTCCAGCCGCTGGATACCCGTGAGCCGGCCCACCTCATAGAAGAAGTAGTTGCACGACACCGTGATGGCCTGGGACACATTCACGGCCCCGTGGGTGCTGCCGGTGGCGTTATAGATCCAGCATTTGGGCTGGGGGAACTCGTAATAGGTGTAGATGCCCCGGTCCACGATGGTGGTGGAGGGGGTGATGATGCCGGACTCCAGCGCCGCCACGGAGGTGCAGAGCTTAAAGGTGGAGCCGGGGGCATAGGTGCCGTCGGTGGCGCGGTTGAACATGGGCAGGGAGGGATCCTTGCTCCAGGTGTCGTACATCTCGTCCCACTGGCTCAGGTCGTAGGTGGGATAGCTGGCCAGGGCGAGGACCTCGCCGGTGCCCACGCCTACCACCGCCGCCGCGCCGCCCCGGGCCACGCCGTCGCTTTTCGTCATGGACTGGATGGTGGCCGCCAGGGAAACCTCGGCGGTTTTCTGCAGGTCCAGGTCGATGGTCAGGGCCACGGTGTTGCCCGGCTGGGGCTCTTTGGCGTAGAGCTCGCCGGTGACCTTGCCGCTTTTGTCGGTGGTCACCAGCTTCACGCCGTTGACCCCGTGGAGATACTGCTCAAAGGCCTCCTCCACGCCGCCCTTGCCCACCAGGTCGTCCATGGAGTAGTCGCTGTTATTCTTGTATTTGTCATTCCAGTCCTCGGCAAAGATGCGGCTCACCCGGCCCAGGATATGGGCGGCATACTGGGTGTTGTACACCCGGCGGGAGGAGGTGCCGGTGGACACACCGGCATAATGGCCGTCCACCACCTGGCTGATGACCTCCACGGGCACGTCCTCGGCGAACACATACCCGCCGGATACCTCCGCCCCGTAGCGGACCCCGGCGACGAGCCGGGCCTGGTCGTCGGTATAGTCATCGGAGATCTTGTAGATCTTCCGGGCCATGTCCAGCAGCTCGCCGCCGCTGATGGAGAGGGTCACGGTGTCCTTGCCGGTGTAGGGAATGTTGTGCTGGTCCAGCCAGTTGACAAAGGTCTCCCCGGGGGTCTCGGAGGTGAGGGCAAAGGGCGCCGCATTCGTCAGCGGCAGAGGGTCGATCCAGGAGAGGCTCGCCTGCCGGCACAGGGTGATGAGCCGCCAAACGGCGGCGTTGCAGGCGGCATCGTCGTCAAAGCTCTCGTCGGAGAACTTCAGGGTGTAGGTCAGGCGGTTGGACACCAAAACCTTACCATTTCGGTCGGTGATGATGCCCCGGCTGGTCTCCACAGTCTCGCGCCGGGCGGTGCCGGCCATGGACTGGGCCCGGTAGCTGTTGCCGTTGACGATCTGATAGTGAAACAGCATCACGGCGAAAAAGACCAGCACCGCGGCCAAAAAGCCCAGCAGCACGATAAGTCGGGTGCGGTAGGGATTGGATTTTTTCATAGGGAAAACGCCTCCTTTCCGGCGGATACAGGGCCGCTCATTCCTGGTGGAAAATGCGCCGGATCCTGTAGTCCGGCAGGTAGATCAGCGGCATCAGGGGCAGCGTCAGCAGCAGCTCCTTGCCCGTGAGCAGCAGGGCGGAGCGGAAGGAGAAGCTGACGGACGAGTTGAGAAACAGCATTTGCAGCAGGTCGGTACACACGATGCTCAGCGCGCCGCAGAGCATGCAGCAGAAAAACGGCTGCGACAGCACCTTGGCCGACAGGACCCGGGCCACCAGGAACACCACCAGAAACGCCACCGTGTAAAAGCAGGGGATCACCCCCGGCATGGTGACATCCAGCACGGCGCCGGTGACCAGGGCGAACACGGCGCTCTCGTGGGCGGATTCCAGGGCGGCCACGGTGGACACCAGCACCGGGAACAGGAAGGGATGCACGCCCCAAATGCGGATATGCACCAGTCCAAAGACCTGCACCAGCACAAAGGCCAGGGCGGTCAGGGCGTAAAACAGCCATTTGAACACAAAGTCACGACGTCCCACGGCGCACCTCTCAGTCCACGATGTCGAAGGCGGTGATGATGAACACCTCTACCAGGGAGGAGGGGATCACCGTGGGCTGCACCACGGCGTACTGGGTCAGGCCCGAGTCGTCGGTGCGCACATCCTCCACCGTGCCGATGACCAGGCCCGAGGGATAGTACCCGCCCAGGCCGGAGGTCAGCACCATGTCGCCGCCCACGGGGGTGTTGGCCCCGGAGAGGTAGCTGAGCTTGAGCTTTCCGCTCTGCATCAGCTCCAGGTCGCCCATGGCCACGGCGGACTCGCCCGTGCGGAACACCGTGGCGCCGAACTGGGCCTGGGTGTCCAGCACCGTTGCCACGGTACACCAGTTCACGCCCACCTCCGTCACAACGCCCACCAGGGCGCCGGTCTCGTTCACCACGCAGTTGTTCACCGCCACGCCGCTGTTTGTGCCCCGGTTCAGGGTGAGGGTGGAGGCCCAGTTGGAGTTTTCATACTGGGTCACCTTGGCGCTCTCAAAGGTAAAATCCCGCCGCTGCTGGCGCAGGTTCAGCAGGGAGCGCAGGCGCTCGTTTTCCTGGCTGTCGGTCTCGGCCTGGCGGTTGGCGTCCTCCAGCTGGGCCACGCGCTTGCGCAGCTCCTCGTTCTCCTTCTGCAGGGCCTCCACGCTGTCAAACTTGTCGGAAATGGACCCGAACCAATTGCCGATGGCGGCTCCGGCGGAGCGGAAGGGGCTGGCGATGGTGCCCGCCACATTATTCAGCAGACCCGTGCCCGTGGCGGACAGAATGGACAGCGTCAGCACGATCACCACCGCCGCGGCCAGGATCCATATACCGGTTTTGTTGAAAAAATTCTTCATAGTATTACTCCATCAGGTCGATGCCAAAGCTTTTCAGCAGCCGGGCCAGCAGCAGGACCGGCAGGCCCATGACGTTGAAAAAGTCGCCGTCGATGCGCTCCACCAGCAGCGCGCCCTTGCCCTGCACGCCGTAGGCCCCGGCCTTGTCCATGGGCTCACCGGTGCGGATGTAGGCGCGCAGCTCTTTTTCCGTGGCCGGGCGGAAATATACGTCCGTATGCTGGGCGGCGGTGATGATCTCCGTCCCCCGGCGCACGGTCACGCCGGTACACACCGTGTGCTTCCGGCCCGCCAGGGCCGTGAGCATCTCCAGGGCCTGGGCTTCGTCCCGGGGCTTTCCCAGGCGCCGCTCGTCCAGGAACACCATGGTGTCGGCGGTGATGACGATCTCGTCGTCCCCACACAGCGCCGCCGCGGCGTCGGACTTCTCCCGGGAGATGAACTGCACGATCTCCTCCGGGGATAAGTCCTCCGGATAATACTCCTCCACCTCCGGCACCCGGATGTCAAACTCCGTGATGCCCATGCGCCGCAGCAGCTCCTGCCGCCGGGGGGAGCCGGAGGCCAAAACGATCTTGTCCATATCTATTTACCTCCCTGTGGAGCCGAGGCCGCCAGCGCCCCGGTCAGTTTCGTCCAGTTCATCCACCAGTGTGACGGTGGGCTGCACCACCGGCACCACCATCAGCTGGGCGATGCGGTCCCCGGGCTGCACGGTGTAGTCCTCGTCGGACAGGTTCACCAGCCCCACGGCGATCTCGCCCCGATAGTCGCTGTCGATGACCCCCACGCCGTTGGAAAGGCACACGCCTTTCTTGATGCCCAGCCCGCTCCGGGCGAACACCAGGGCCACATAGTCTTTTGACGGCAGCGCCGTAGCCAGGCCTGTGGGGATCACCACTCTTGCGCCGGGCTGCAGCGTCACGGGCCCCTCCAGGCACGCCCGCAGGTCCATGGCGGCAGACCCGGGGGTGGCAAACTGCGGCAGGGGGATCTCCCGCCCGATCTTGGGATGTACGGCTTTGAATTTCAGCTCCATGGGGTGTAACCTCTCAAAAATGAATACAAATAGTAGTAATTAGATGCAATAATACGAAATGTAAACAGTCTCGCAGAGTTCGCGTCCGCAGACGCGAAAAATTCCAATCATTTTTCACCGCGACATGTGCGTGGGGAAAAATACCACTCAGGCTGCAAGTGTGGAATTTTTGCGCACCGCGCAAAAATTATGCGCGCGGCAGACTGCGATCTTTTTGTCGGAAAATTCCAAAGGAATTTTCGACAGGTGTTACTCCACGCCCCGGTAGAACAGGCCGCGAGTAAAGTCTACCGGCGGGGTCGTATCCGCCCCCTGGTACCGGCGCAGGATGTCCAATGCCTCCTCCGCCGTTTCCGTGGTCAGGCGCAGCCTTGCCCAGCGCAGGCCGCATTTTTTCCACTCGGGCTTATCTGCCAGGTACAGGGGCTTGCTGTTCTGGATCTCCGGCCGGCAGCCGTGGCCGCACAGCACCGGGAACTGCGCCCCGGTCCGGTCCGTGAGGGTACCGCCGTTTCCGCCGCTGCACTGTCCGCTGCACCGCAGGGGGCAGTTTTCCGTGACCATCAGCGGCAGGCGGCCGTAGACCACCGCCTCGCAGGGGATGTACTTGCGCAGATCCCGCACCTGCTGGTGCCGCAGCTCGGCGGAGACCGTCACGCTTCCCAGCCCCAGCTCCTGCATGAGCAGCAGCGCCCGGCTGTTGAACACGTTCAGCCCCAGGTCGCCCCGGACCTCCAGCCCCAGGCCGTCCACAATGGGCAGGTGGCCCAGGTTGCTCACCGCCACGGCGGTGAGTTGGGGGTGCTGCCGCAAGATCTCCCGGAATTTTTCCTCGTCCTCCGTGCGGAAGATCCGGGGCAGCACGGCGCACAGCTTCGTGTACCCGGCGTATTCGTCCAGGTCGATCTCATCCAATAGGAAAAGGGGCAGATAGAGATACTCCACGCCCCGGGCCAGCTCCGCCGTCAGCTGCCGGGAATAGGTGATGCCGGCCGTCAGCTTCGGCGCACCCGTATAGGCCGCCGGGGCCTCCGGCAGCGCCGGGGTTTCAAAGGTGCGGCGCCGGGGCTTTTCCACCAGCAGCGCCCGAAGAGCCGCCAGGGCGTCCCGGCGCAGGGCGTTGATGCTCCCGGCGGAGAGCATCAGCCCATTCCCCAGGGAAATGTCCGTTTTTCGACAGGCAAACACCGTGCCGCCGGTTTTTTGCAGCCGGGCGCGCAGCTCCTCCTCGGTCAATGCCCGGTTTCGGGCCGCCTCCGGCACGGGGCCGGTCACGGTCACGCTGCGCCCGTCCGGGAGAGCCGCTGTTAAAGTCGCTTCCTCGCCCGCTGCCATCCGGCAGGTAAAGTTCACGGCCACGGGCCGATTCTCCGCGCCGTTTTCGTAGGTTTTGCGCACCTGGGCGAACCAGTCCTCCGGCCACCGGGCGCTCTCCGGCCGCATGCCGAACATCTTCGGGCCCCGCCGGCCCGTCCAGTATCCGTCCGTGAACCCATCCCGGGAAAAGGCCCGCTCCAGCTGGGCCTGCTCAGTGGGGGAGGGGGGACGCTTTTCATCCAGCAGCCGCCGGTAGATACCCGTCACCGCCGCCACATACTCCGGCCGCTTCATGCGGCCCTCCAGCTTCACGCAGGATACGCCCATCTCCGCCATCTGCCGGAGATAGGGCGAAAGGTTGTTGTCCTTCAGGCTCAATAGATACCCGGTCTTTTCGCCCACGGTGTAGGGCAGTCGGCAGGGCTGGGCGCAGGTGCCCCGGTTGCCGCTGCGCCCGCCGATCATGGCGCTCATGGCGCACTGGCCGGAATAGCACATGCACAGGGCCCCGTGGCCGAATACCTCCACCTCCGCCCCGCAGCCCCGGCAGATGGTCTCCACATCCCGGGCGGATAGCTCCCGGGCCAGCACCACCCGCTCCATGCCCAGCTCCGCCGCCAGACGCGCCCCGGACAGGGTGTGCAGGCTCATCTGCGTGCTGGCGTGGAGGGGCTGATCCGGGGCCACCAGTCGCGCCAGCTGCCACAGGCCCCAGTCCTGCACCAGCACCGCGTCCACGCCCCAGGCGGAGGCCTTGCGCAGGACCTCCGCTGCCTCGGGCAGCTCCCGGTCGGTGAGCAGGGTGTTCAGGGTGAGATAGACCTTCACCCCGTGCTCGTGGCAGTAGTCCACGGCCCGGGCGAAGTCGTCGTCCGTAAAATTCCGGGCGCTGCGGCGGGCGTTAAAGCTGCCCAGGCCCATGTATACCGCGTCGGCCCCATTCTGCACGGCGGCCAGCAGGGCCTCCTGGGACCCGGCGGGAGAGAGCAGTTCCATAGCCCTCACTTCTTGCCCTGCTGGGCCTTGAAGAGCTGGCGCTTCAGGTCGGAGATCTCGCTTCTGGCCTGGGCGGCCTCGTCCAGATAACCCTTTACCTGGCGGCGCAGATTCTCCGCCGCCTGCTCACTCTTGAGCAGCTCGTCCGCCAGGTTCACGGCAGCCAGGACGGCGGCGTCGCTGCGGCCCACCTTGGCCCCGGCGATGACCTCGTTCATCTTCTTGTCCACCAGAGCGGCCACCTGCTCCATGTAGGCGGTGCTCTCCTCGGCTACCAGGGTGTAGTCCTCCCCGCAGATGTTCACTGTGACGCGATTTGCCATAGCTGCCTCCTGTTCCCGCTGAAAAACGGATAATTCTCCATACTAAATCACTTTATTATAGCACATTTTCCCGCCGGGAAAAGCCCTTTCTGTCCGAAAACAAAAAATTAACAAATTAAAGTGTCCCGGCGGCTTTACGAAAAGAGGGTTTTCGTGTAAAATAATAATCTGAATCATTATGCAGTCTAAAAAAGCCTTGCAGAGTTCGCAGGGCAGGCTGCAAGTTTATCGCCAGCCTATAGAAGGGAGGTGCGCATATGGCGGGCTATATCATCCGGGATCGGGAAAAGACCCTGGCGCTCCCGGCGCGGCAGGTGGACCAGCTCCTGGCCGCGGCGGACGGTGATGCGGCGCTGCTGTATCTGTACCTCATGCGGGCCGAGGATGCGGTGACGGCGGAGCAGCTGATGGAAAAGCTGTCCATGAGCGCCCTGCGGCTCCAGGCGGCCCAGACCAAGCTGGAGAAAATGGGCCTCATCCAGGCCCAGGGCCTGCCCCTGCCGGAGCCGGAGCAGCGCCCGGCGGAGTACACCGCCGATGACCTAATGCAGCTGCTGCGGGACCCGGAATTTGAGATGCTGGTGGGGGAGACGGAGCGCTCCCTGGGCAAGAAGCTCACCACCATGGACCTCAAGCGCCTGGCCAATCTGCGCCACGAGGTGGGGCTGCCGGCGGACGTGATCTTCCTGCTGGTGCGCCACTGTGTGGAGGAGCAGGAGCGCCGCTTCGGCCCGGGGCGCCGGCCCACGGTGGCCGCCATTGAAAAGGAAGGGTATTACTGGGCCAAGCGGGGCCTGTTCGACCAGGAATCCGCCGCCCGGTATCTGCGCACCATAGCCCGGCGGCGGGAGCAGTCGGGCCAGTACATGGCCGCCCTGCACATGGGCGACCGCCGCCCGGTGGAGGCGGAGGAGAAGTACATCGCCCAGTGGATGGACTGGGGCTTTTCGCCGGAGATGGTGGCCCTGGCCTATGAAAAGACGGTGCTGAAAAAGCAGGGCATGGACTGGCGGTACTTAAACGGCATCCTGCGTCGCTGGGATAAGGAGGGCCTGCGGACGCTCCGGGAGGTGCAGGAGGAGCGCAAGCCGAAACCCACGGAGAAAAAAGACCGCTCCTTGGAGGAGTTTATGAAATGGTAAGGGGGCAGGAAAATGGCATATGACGGCAAGGTCATGCGGGAAGCGCTGCAGCGGTTCGAGGAGGACAAGCAGCGCCGGGCGTCCCAGACGGCGGCCCGGCGGCAGCGCATTTACCGGGAGGTCCCCCGTTTGGAGGAGATCGAGCAGCAGCTCCGGGGCACCATGGGGCGCATCATGGCCCAGGCCCTGCGCCGGGGGGAGGACCCCGTCCCGGCGGTCCGGCGGCTCCGGGCGGAGAATCTGTCCCTGCAGCAGGAGCGCGCGCAGCTGCTCACCGCCCACGGCTACCCCGCCGACGCCCTGGAGGATAAGCCCCGGTGCGTCCTCTGCGGTGACACGGGCTATTGCGGCGGCAGGATATGCGCCTGCCTGCAGAAATACTATGCCCAGGAGCAGATCCGCAGCCTGAGCAGCCTGTTGGACGTGGGCGGCCAGAGCTTTGATACCTTCGGCCTGGAGTGGTACGATACCCAGCCCGGGGAATCCGGCCGCAGCCCCCGGCAGCTGATGGAGCGGAATCTGGCCGTCTGCCAGCGCTTTGCCGCCGAATTCGGGAAAAGGCCCGCCAACCTGCTGCTGGACGGCGCGCCGGGCTTGGGCAAGACCTTCCTCTCCGCCTGCATCGCCCGGGTCGTCAGCGAGGACGGCTTTTCCGTGGTGTATGACACGGCGGTCCATGTGTTCGCCCGGTGCGAGGCGGCGAAATTCCGCGCCGATGAGGAACCGGACGCCGCCGTGGACGTGCGCCGGTTCGAGAGCTGCGACCTGCTGATCCTGGACGACCTGGGCACGGAGATGGCCACGGGCTTTGTCCAGAGCGCCCTGTACCAGCTGGTGAACGGCCGCCTCCTGGCCGGAAAGAGCACCATCATCAGCACCAACCTCACCCCCGCGCAGATCGAGAGCCGCTACGGCGCGGCCATCTGGTCCCGGCTGCAGGGGGAGTATACGGTGCTGCCCTTTGCGGGGGAGGACATCCGCAAGCTCAAGCGGATGATGCAGTAAGAAGCCGTGAAAATGCGCCTGCGGGCGCATTTTTCCCTATACACGGCGTATCTAATATGCTATAATAGATTCCGCCGGCTTACCCCCAAAAGGCCTCGCAGAGTTTGCGCCCGCAGGCGCAAAAAATCGGGATCATTTTTCACCGCGACATGCGCGTGGGGAAAAATACCTCTCAGGCTGCCAGTGTGGAATTTTGAGCCTATGGCTCAAAATTATGCGCGCAGCAGACTGCAATCTCTTTGGCAGAAAATTCCACAGGAATTTTCGCCAGTAATATTAAGGAGCATGAAAACCATGACCGATACCATAGCCGCCATTGCCACCGCCCGGGCCCCTGCCGCCATAGGCATCGTGCGCGTATCCGGGCCGGAGACTCTGGCCGTGGTGGACGGTGTATTTGCCGCCTGCAGCGGAAAGAGCGCCGCCGCCTTGCCCCACCGCCGGATGGTGTACGGGCACATGCGCACGGCGGAGGGGGCGGTCATTGACGACGGGCTGTGCGTCATCTTCGCCCCGGAGAGCAGCTATACCGGCGAGTGGTCGGCAGAGCTGCACTGCCACGGCTCTGCAGTGGTGCTGGAGGAGGTGCTGCGCAGCGCCTTCGCCTTCGGCGCCCGGCAGGCCAGGGGGGGCGAATTTACCCAGCGGGCCTTTCTCAGCGGGCGCATGGATCTCATCCAGGCGGAGGCCGTGGCGGACCTCATCGACGCCGAGACCGCCGAGTGCGCCCAGAACGCCGCCCTGCAGCTCTCAGGCAGCATAAGCCGGGGGGTGGAGCAGGTGTATGGCGACCTCATGGACGTCACCGCTCGGTTTTACGCGGCGGTGGACTATCCCGACGAGGACATCGAGCCCCTGGAGCAGCTGGAGATCACCGACACCCTGGCCCGCTGCCGGGCGCAGCTGCAGCGGCTGCTGGACACCTTCGGGCGGGGCCGCATCCTGCGGGAGGGCATCCCCACGGTGCTTTTGGGCCTGCCCAATGCGGGGAAATCGTCCTTGCTCAATGCCCTTTTGGGCTATGACCGGGCCATCGTCACCGAGGTGGCGGGCACCACCCGGGATACGGTGGAGGAAAAGGTCCGCCTGGGCGGCCAGATGCTGCGCCTGTGCGACACGGCGGGCATCCGGGATGCCCGGGACAGCGTGGAAAAGATCGGCGTGGACCGGGCCGTGGCTGCGGCGGAGCGGGCGAGCCTTTCTTTGGTGGTGCTGGACGGGTCCGTCCCCCTGACCGGGGCGGAGGAGCGTATTTTTGCTTTGGCACAGCAGGCGGAGCACAGCCTGCTGGTGGTGAATAAGAGCGATCTGCCCCGGCGGGCGGAGCTGGCCGGGCTGGCGGATCGGTTTGCGGGCGTGTGCTTCGTCTGCGCCCGAACGGGCGAAGGGGTGGAGCAGATCGGCCGCTTTGTGGAGACGTTTTATCCCGAAGTGACTGGCGCCGACGGCGCATTGCTGACCAACAGCCGTCAGGCGGAGGCCGTGGGCCGGGCCCTGGCGGCGGTAGACCGGGCCCAGGCGGCCCTGGCGGCGGCCCTGACGCCGGACGCCGTCCTCACCGACGCCGAGGAGGCCCTGGCGGCTCTGGGCGAGCTGACGGGCAAGAGCATCCGGGAGGACCTGGTGGCCACCATCTTCTCCCGCTTCTGCGTGGGGAAGTAAGCACCGCCTGTCCTGACGGAGATACCCTCTGCAACTACCGCGCGGCGGCGTGAGGGCACGCCGCCCTACAGGCCGCTTCGTAGGGGCCGATGCCTACATCGGCCCGCACCGGGCTTGCACCGCAACTCTTGCGAAACTGTCATTGCGAGCCAGTGACCGACGTCACTGGTGTGGCAATCCGTATTCCCTCTGCGCTGTGCCTCCGGCGGCTCCCTTTCTTTCTGCGGCGAAAGAAAGGGAGGAAAGAACGCCGTCAAAACCAAGGTTTTGAAATCCTTCCCGCGGCTGAGGTGCCGACTGTGCCGGCTCCCTCAGCCCCGCGAATCGGTCTGTGCAAAATTCGTGCCGTGCTTTCGTATCGTCTCTGCGCCTGATTCCGCGACGCGCTCTGCGCTTGTGCTGGCCTGGCGAAACAGGGAAAACCGCTGCGGCTACTGCGCGGCGGCGTGAGGGCACGCCGCCCTACGCAAAGCCGGAAGCTTGATTCCGTAGGGGCCGGCGTCCCGACGGCCCGACCGGGCTTGCACCGCGCCTCTTGTGAAAAACAATGTCATTGCGAGCCAGTGACCGATGTCACTGGTGTGGCAATCCGTATCCCCCTGCGCCGCACCTGCGGCCCCCACAAAAACCACGTCATCTTCCCGGGATCTCCCCGGACGCTATACATATTTGAAATTCAAAACGCCTTACAAGGCGGAAGGAGGGCATATTTATGCGTGATTATGTTTTGATGACAGACAGCTGCTGCGACCTGACGGACTACATGGCCCGGGAGCTGGAGCTGGAGGTCCTGCCCCTGACCATGCACATGGACGGGCAGGATTACCCCAATGACCTGGCGGGCAGCGCCATTTCCAACGAGGAGTTTTATAAGCGCATCCGCGCCGGCAAGCTGGCCACCACCTCGGCGGTGAACGTGGGCCAGTTCCAGGACGCCATGCGCCGGGTGCTGCAGAGCGGGAAGGACATCGTCTGCGTGTGCTTCTCCTCGGCTCTGTCCACCACCTATCAGTCCGCCGTCATCGCCGCGGATGACCTGCGCCCGGAGTTTCCGGAGGCGGAGATCCACGTGGTGGATTCCCTCAGCGCCTCCCTGGGCCAGGGCCTGCTGCTGTATCTGGCGGCCCAGCAGAAGAAGGCGGGCCTCACGGCGGCGGAGCTGGCCAAATGGGTGGAGGAGAATCGCCTGAGCATCTGCCACTGGTTCACCGTGGACGACCTGAACTATCTGAAGATGGGCGGCCGGGTCAGCGCCACCACCGCGCTGGTGGGCACCATGCTCTCCATCAAGCCCATCATGCACACCTCCGATGAGGGCAAGCTGGTGCCCGTGGGCAAGGCCCGGGGCCGCAAGGCCGCCATCAAGGCCCTGCTGGATAAGATCGAGGCCCTGGCCATCCATCCGGAGGAGCAGACCATGTTCATCTGCCATGCCGACTGCGAGATGGACGCCCGGGCCGTGGCCCAGCAGATCAAGGACCGCTTCGGCACCAAGACGGTGTATATCAACTACATCGGCCCCGTCATCGGCAGCCACACCGGCCCCAACACCATGGGCATCTTCTTTGTGGGCACCCAGCGATGAACTGGATCGAGGTACATATCGACACCCGTCCGGCGGAGCTGGACGGTCTGTGCGCCCGGCTGGAGGAGCTGGGCATCACCGGCCTGGTCATTGATGACGAGGCGGATTTCCGGAATTTCCTGGAAAATAACCACCAGTATTGGGACTATGTGGACGAGAGCCTCCTGCAGGAGAAAAAGGGCCTGTGCCGGGTGACCTTTTATCTTGCCGATGATGCGGACGGCCGCCGCCAGCTGGCTGCGGCGGAGGAGCTGGCCGCCGCTGTCCCCGGCGCCCGCCTTACCCGCGCCGCCGTGCAGGACGCCGACTGGGAGAATAACTGGAAGCAGTTTTATAAGCCCATGGAAATAGGGGAGCGGCTGCTGGTCATCCCGGAGTGGGAGCAGGCCAGCGTCCCCGGCCGGGTGGAGCTGCGGCTGAACCCGGGGCTCACCTTCGGCACCGGCAGCCACGCCACCACCCGCCTGTGCCTGCAGGCCCTGGATGCCCACATTAGCGGCGGCGAGCGGGTGCTGGACCTGGGCTGCGGCAGCGGGATCCTCTCCATCGCCGCCCTGCGCCTGGGCGCGGCGGAGGCCTTCGCCTGCGACATTGACGACAAGTGCGTGGACGTGGCCTATGAAAACGCCGCCATCAACGGCATCGGCAAGGACCGCTACACCGTCCGCTGGGGCAATGTGGTCACGGACCATGCGCTGCAAAAAGAGTTTGGCGGGGAATACGATATGGTCGTGGCCAACATCGTGGCGGATGTCATCATCGGCATCTCCCCCCAGGTGCGGCCGTTTCTGAAGGAGGGCGGCCTGTTCCTCTGCTCCGGCATCATCGATGACCGGGCGGAAGAAGTGGCGGACCACCTCCGCCGGGACGGCTGGGAGATCCTGGAGACCCACACCAGCGAGGGCTGGTTCAGCTTCCTGTGCCGGTAAAAAGACGAATAAGCAAAAATACAGCCGTGCGGCTGTCCCCACCAAAGGGGATGCCGCACGGCTGTGCGTTTTATAGGGGGAAAGTCCGCTTATTCAACGGATTTGAGGGACTCGGCCATGTGGACCCGGTCGATCTTGCGGCCCAGCAGGGCGCAGACCAGGACGCTTAAAAGCATGGTGATGGCGAAGGACAGGCAGTAGCTCAGGGGGGTGACATGGACGTGGAAGGACACCATATCCACCCGGATCTGGGACATGATGAACCGGTGCAGGGCCCATCCGCCGGGCAGGCCCACCAGGGCGCCCAGGACGCTGAGCATGAGGATCTCCCGGAAGACGTAAAGCCGGGTCTCCCGCCGGTAAAAGCCCAGGACCTTGACGGTGGCGATCTCCCGGACCCGCTCGGTGATGCTGATGTTGCAGAGGTTAAAGAGCACCACCAGCGCCAGGGCGCAGGCGCTGCCGATGACCAGGCCGACGACATAGTCCAGGCTCTTCATCATGTCGTGTACCAGAGAGCGCAGGGAAGCCGACACCGAGACATTGGCTACCCTTGGGTTATCCGCAATGGACGCGCCCAGGGCGTAGGTGTCCTCCTGGGTCAGGAGATAGGCGGTCTCGTAGGTGCAGCTCTCGCCGAAGATGCGCTCGTAAGTCTGGGCCATCATGTAGGCATAGTGGTAAACGTAGTTTTCAAATACGCCCTCCACAGGGAGGTCCACGCTCTTTGTGTCGCTGACAGAGACGGTGAGCGTGTCACCCGCCTTGAGTCCCAGGCGGTCGGCCAGGTCCCGGTCGATGATGGCGCCCTCCTGGGGGTAGGGGACGGTCTGTGTGCCGTCCGTCAGGCCGATGACGGAGGTGATATCCGGGTCATCGGTGGCCACGGTGTTCAGGGTAAAGACGGCGGAGCCGTTTTTAATTTCATAGGAGTCCGTCTCCGCAAAGACGCAGGTCTGTGCGGCGGGATACCGGGCGCGGAAGTCCTCCTGCAGGGCCGTGTCCATAGGCGTGGAGAAGGTGACGGCGATGTCGTAGTGGGTGATGCTGCCGAACTGATCGTCGGCAATGGTGGCGATGGAGTCCCGTATGCCAAAGCCTGCAACGATCAGCGCCGTGCAGCCGCCGATGCCCAGCAGCATCATGAACAGGCGCTTTTTATAGCGCAGGATGTTGCGGATGGAGACTTTGTGCAGGAAGGAAACGTGGCTCCAAATAAACCGGACCCGCTCGAGAAGGATGCGCTTGCCCGGCTTAGGGGCTTTGGGGCGCATAAGGCTGGCGGGCAGCAGCCGCAGCTCCGTGTGGCAGGCGAACCATGTGGCCCCCACCGAGCAGACAAGCGATGCGCCCAGGGAGATCGCCGCCATGACGGGGTCAAAGTAATAGCGCAGACGGCTGCTGAACTGGTAGAGCATGGAATAGCCCTGCCAGATGCCCTGGGGGAAGATCCATGTCCCGATCATAAACCCGAAGACTGCGCCCAGCAGAGCCGCCGACCCGGAGTAGGAGATGTATTTCCAGGCGATGGCCCCATCGGAGTAGCCCAGGGCCTTGAGAGTGCCGATCTGCGTGCGCTGCTCATCCACCATGCGCGTCATGGTGGTGATGCACACCAGGGCGGCCACCAGGAAGAAAAACAGCGGAAAGACCCTGGCCACGCCCTCCACAATGGAGGAGTCGCCCCGGAAGGAGAGGTAGCCGGTGTTGACCGTCCGGTCCAGCACATAGGTGGAGGGATGGTCGATCTTCTCCACCGCCACCTGGGCCTTTTCCAGCTGGCGCTTGCCATCGGCAAGCTTTTCCTCCGCTTCGGCGAAGCCCTCCTGGGCGGCGGCCTGGGCGGCCTCATAGTCCCCGCGGCTTTGGGTCAGCTGGGCCTGGGCGGTCTCCAGCTGTGCGCGGCCACTCTCCAGTTCGCTGCGGCCGTCGGATAGCTGCTGCTTGCCGCTTTTGATCTGTGCCTTGGCGGCGGAAAGCTCCGCCTCCTTGGCGGCGAAGGTACTGTCCGCCTGGCTGCGGGCGCTGTCCAGCTGCGCCTGGGCATCGTCCAGCTGGGCCTGGGCGTCCTTGAGCTTCAGATACTGGGGGATGATCTCGCCCTGCTCGTACTGGTCGATCAGACGCTGGGTCCCGTCCAGCATCCGCTGGGTGGCATTGTAATCCGCCGAGCCCTCCTCCAGGACCGATAGCCTGCTCTGCAGCTGCAGCCGCGTGGCCAGCAGCGTCTCATATTGCAGGGGCAGGCCCGTAAGCTTGACCTTCCGAAGACCGCTTTCCACCTGCTGGCGGTTCTCGTCCAGCTCGGCCTGCTTTTCGTCCAGCTGCCCGTAGGTATCCTCCTTGGCGCTGGCCAGGGCGGCCTCGCCCTGGGTGAGCTCCTGCTCCCCGGCGGCCAGCTCCTTTTCCTTTTCGTCCAGGGTCACCTGGGCCTGGTCCAGCTGCTGCCGGTTTTCCTCCAGCTGGGCGGCGCCGCTGTCCAGCTGATTCTTGGCGTCGGCCAGCTGTGCCTCGGTGTCCGCCCGCTGGGCCTGGTATTCCGCCGCGCCCCGGTCATATTCGGCCTGGGCGTCGCTCAGGGCCGTGCGGGCCTCATCAACGATCTGCTCATAGCGCAGCGGCGCCCGCTGGGCCAGCAGATCCTCCAGCGTGGGCCGCAGGGCGGCCACGGCGTCGGTGTATGCATCGGAGTAGAGGGTCCGGTCGGCGCCGTCCACAAGCACGGAGACTTCCGTAAAATAGTCCAGGGCAAAGGCGTCCTTGGGGACGCAGAGGAAGGCGTCGATGGAGCCGCCGCCCAGTGCGGTGGTCCCGCGCTCGATATTTAAGTACAGCGGCGAGGTGCAAAGCCCCACGATGGTAAATGTATCCGTAGTCAGGCAGTCATCAATGGAGGTCTTGCTGATGGTGATGGTGGAGCCCACGTCCTCCTGGGAGAAGCGGTGCATATCCGCCAGGCATTCATCGGCCTTTTGGGGCAGGCGTCCGTAGGTCAGCTTCGGGCGGTTGACCGTATCCGTCAGGGTCAGCACCTTGAGTGTGCGCTCCCGCTCGCCCATGGTGCCTATGGCGTCCACGGTGACGGAGCCCTCCGCCGCGGCGACGCCGTTTACCTGTGCGGCGGCCGAAACGTCCTCCTGGGTCAGGCCCAGGGTGCTGATGAGGCGAAGGTCGTAAAAGCCCGTCTCGCCCAGATAATCCTCGGCGGTCAGGAGCATGGCGGGCTTGCTGGCCTTGAGCCCGGCAAAAAAGCCGACGCCCAGGGCGATGATGGCCAGAATGGCCAGCCAGCGCCCCAGGGAGCGGCGCAGCTCCCGCAAATTATTTTTTCTCCAAGCGCTGCCCATTACCATTCGATCTCCTCAACCGGCGTAGGCCGTTCGTTGCGCTCCATGCTCTGCACAGTGCCGTTTTTGATGTGTATCACCCGGTCGGCCATGGCGGTCAGGGCGGAGTTGTGGGTGATGATCACAACGGTCATGCCGTTTTGCCGGCTCTGGGCCTGCAAAAGGGCCAGGATCTGCTTGCCGGTGTTGTAGTCCAGCGCGCCGGTGGGCTCGTCGCACAGCAGCAGCTGGGGCCGCTTGGCCAGGGCCCGGGCGATGGCAACGCGCTGCTGCTCGCCGCCGGAGAGCTGGGCCGGGAAATTCACCATGCGCTCGCCCAGCCCCACGTCCTGCAGCACCTGGGCCGCCGGCAGTGGGTCCTTGACGATCTGGGAGGCGATCTCCACGTTTTCCAGGGCGGTCAGATTGGGGATGAGGTTGTAAAACTGAAAGACGAACCCGATGTCCCGCCGCCGGTAATCCGCCAGCTGACGGCCCGTGAAGGCGGAGACCTCCCGCCCGTCCAAAAAGACCCGGCCGGAGGTAAGGGTATCCATGCCGCCCAGGATATTCAGCAGCGTGGTCTTGCCCGCGCCGGAGGGGCCCACGATGACGCATATCTCGCCCTTTTCGATGGTAAAACTGGCGTCGTGCAGCGCCCGCACGGCCACATCCCCCGTGCCGTACCGCTTTTCTACGTTCTCAAAGGTAATAAAGGAGCTCATACCAAAACCTCACCCTGCTATAAATTAAAATAAGTATATCCTACGGAAATCCACCGCGCAAGCGGAAATGCGGGAATTTACAAAAAATTCAGAGCCCCCGGCACCCCGCGTAAAGGGCCTGTAAAAACTTGCCCTCCGGCAGTAAAAAACCGGCGTGACCCCTGGGGTCACGCCGGTTTTGTTGGATCCGGATAAAGGCCGGTCCCGGTCAGTCCACAATGATCCGGGCCATCTCCTCCGCGGGGATGCGGTACACGGCGCCGTCGATGCCATGGCGGCGGAGGGCGTCCAGTACGGCGCCCCGCTCATAGGGGCAGCCGATGAGGGCGGCGCAGATGGTCTCCGCGTCCAGGGTGGAGAAGAAGTCGCCGTACACGGCAGCGCTGCGGATGATGCCCTTCTGCACGTCCAGCTTGAACTGGATCTTGCCGCCGGCAGTGCGGCCGGCGCGGTCGATGGTGAATTTCGGGTTTTTGCCGTAGATCTGCTCCCAGCTGGCAAACCGCTCCCGGGCGATCCTCCGGATGCGGGCGTCGTCTTCGGCTGTCAGCGTGTATACGTCGGTGCTGCCGGCCATGATGCTGCGCACCATGGCCGCCTTGAAGCTATCTGCGCTCATGGAGGAGGGGAGATGCTCGGCGATATTGGTGACCCGGTCCCGGACGGACTTGATGCTCTTGGAGAGGATCTTGTAGCTGTCCACGGTGGTGGAGGCTACCATCTGCTCAATGTCCGTGTCAAACAGCAGGGAGCCGTGGTGTACGATGCAGTCGCCCAGGCGGTACTGGGCGTTGCCGGAGAATTTGCGCCCCTGGATGGTCAGGTCGTTGCGGCCGTTGAAGGCGGCGGAAACGCCCATTTCGCCCAGGGCGCCAATGACCGGGGCAATGTACTGGCTGAACTCGATCTCCCCGGCCGCCCGGTGCTGGATGAAGGTGAACTGCCAGCCGCCCAGGTCTGTATAAATGGTGCCGCCGCCGCTCATGCGGCGCACCAGGCGGATGCCGTGGGCGTCGGCGTAGGGCTTGTTGATCTCCTCCAGCACGTTCTGATATTTGCCCACCATCAGGGTGGGGGTGGTGCGCCAGAAAAGGAAAACGGTGTCCGGCAGACGCTTTTCCACGGTGAAGTAATACTCCAGGCCGAAGTTGTAGTAAACGTCCGTGGAGCCGGTCTCAATATAGATCATGGGTGTCCTCCAATACCTCCCAGGCCTTGTAGGAGCTGCGGGCCAGCGGGGCGGAGGCCACATGCCGGAAGCCCTTGGCCAGGGCCAGCTCCTTCCACCGGGCAAAGTCCTCGGGCGTGGCGTACCGGGCCAGGGGATAGTGTCGGGGGGAGGGCTGGAGATACTGGCCGATGGTCAGAATGTCGCACCCGGTGGCCAGGATGTCGTCCATCAGGCGGCTGATCTGCTCCTCCGTCTCGCCCAGGCCCACCATGAAGCCGGTTTTGGTCAGCAGGGAGGGGTCCTGCTCCTTGCAGTAGCGCAGCACGCCCAGGGACCGCTCATACCGGGCCTGGGGCCGCACAGCCTGCTGCAGCTCCTGTACGGTCTCCACGTTGTGGTTCAGCACCTCCGGGTGGGCGGCGATGACGGTATCCAGGGCGGCGTGGTCGCCCTTCATGTCGGAGATGAGCGTCTCCACCGTGGTGCCGGGGCAATTTTCCCGGATGGCACGGACGCAGGCGGCAAATTGCCCCGCGCCGCCGTCGGGCAGGTCGTCCCGGGTGGAGCAGGTGAGCACCACATGCCGCAGCCCCAGCTTTTTGGCGGCCCGGGCCACATGCATAGGCTCCTCCGGGTCCGGCGGCAGGGGATGTCCGGTGGTCACGTTGCAGAATCGGCAGTTCCGGGTGCATACGCTGCCCAGGATCATAAAGGTGGAGGTGTGCTTGCGGTAGCACTCGCCCAGGTTGGGGCAGTTGGCCTCCTTGCACACGGTGTTCAGCTTCAGGTCCCGCATCAGCTCCGCCACCTCGTTCACGGCGTCCTGATTATAGCGGACCTTCAGCCAGTCCGGCTTTTTCTCCATGGCTCACTCCGCTTCCAGCACGGCCACGGCTTCGTCCACGGCCACGGTGTCGCCCTCCTCCACCAGCTGCTTTTTCAGCACGCCGGACTGGGTGGCCTCGATCTGGTTGACCACCTTGTCCGTTTCGATCTCAAA
The DNA here is from genome assembly GCA_945868085.1 of uncultured Oscillibacter sp. Lineage (GTDB taxonomy): Bacteria > Bacillota > Clostridia > Oscillospirales > Oscillospiraceae > Vescimonas. The sequence continues at coordinate 36,062 of CAMBKF010000008.1, read as the reverse complement.
CAGAGGCTCCCCGGCGGATACGGTCTCGCCCTCCTCCTTCAGCCAGGCGCAGAGCACGCCGCTTTTCATTTCCGGGCGCAGCTTGGGCATGTGTATGTTCTTTTCCATATGGTGTCGTCCTTTCTCATCCGGGCGCGGCGTGTCCGCGCCGGTTACATCAGCAGATCCAGTAGTTCTTCCGCCCGGTCCCCGGCCAGGCGGCGGCAGATGGCGGCAAAGCCCTCCGGCTCCAGCCGCGCGCCGTTTAACAGCTCCGCGGCCAGGGCCCCGTCCAGGGCGGGGCAGTCCACGGCTGCGCCGGAGACCAGCCCTCCCTTGGCCCCGTAGGCAATGCGGATGGGCTCCCCGGCAAAAACGCCGGTTTTCTCATAGGTGAACGGGGGCGTCTTGCCCCAGGTCCACTCCCAGGTGCGGTATTTTTCGTCCCGCAGGCGGCGCACCTGGGCCTCCTGCTCCATCGTCAGGGTCAGCCGCCGGCCGCCGGCGGGGACCATCTGCTCCAGCAGCCCTGCCTGGAACTGCTCCAGGGTCATGGGCCCGGCCAGGTGGTCCCGGATATTGGTGACGGCGCAGATGGCGGACGGGGTCCCCTTGCTCTGGAAGCCATCGTTTTTCCGGTGGGTGGTGATTTTGTCCAGCATGGCCAGATCGGATGAAAACAGCAGGGTGCCGTGGTGCAGCAGCCGGCCCTTCACCAGCCGCTGGGCGCTGCCGGAGATCTTCCTGTCCCCGATGGCGATGTCGCAGACCCGGTCCTTCCGGGCCGGGACGCCCAGGGCCTGCAGGGCGGTGATGACCGGGGCCAGGACCGCATCATAATCCAGCTGGCCGCCGGTCTGGGTGATGCAGGTGTAGTTCAGGTTCCCCGGGTCGTGGTATACAGTGCCCCCGCCGGTCATCCGCCGCACCACGGGGATCCCCCGGCGCAGCAGATCGGCGGCGTGTACTTCCCGGCAGATGTTCTGATAGCGGCCCACCACCACCGCCGGGCGGTTCCGCCAGAGCAGGAAAACGTCGTCCTCCGTGAAGGTCTGGTAGACGAACTCCTCAAAGGCCTGGTTGTAAAACGGATCGAGGGAGAGATTCTCCACGGTAAGCATAAGATCACCTGCCTTCCTGGGGCCGATAAAGGGGCCGGCTTACTGAGCGGCCAGGTGATTGGCCTGGTCCGCAATGTGCAGCAGCTGCTCCCGGAGCTGCCGCTGCTCCTGGGCGCTGAGACCCTGGGTCACCAGGCGGTTCGTCTCCTCAATCAGGGCCTCAATGGGCTTTTGCAGGGCCCGGCCCGCGTCCGTCAGGCAGACGATGATGCGCCGGCGGTCGGTCTTGCTGTACTCCCGGACGATCAGCGCCTTTTCCTCCAGCCGGCTCATGATGCCGGTGACGGTGGAGGAATCCAGGTACAGGCGCTGGGCCAGCTGGGAGGGGGCCTGTTCGTCCTCGTCCCACAGGCACTTGAGCAGGGCGTACTGGATGGGCGTGACGTTGTACTGCTGCAGCTGCTTCTTGAAGCAGAGGAAAACGGCGTTCTGCACATTGGTCAGCATAAAGTTGATGCATTCATTTAACTGCATAGAGCGTTCCTCCGAAAATAAACGGTAGTCTAATCATACCGGAAAGGGCAAAAGTTGTCAACCGTCAAATAATTTGCATGCAAAAAATATGTTGACAAATAATTTGGGCTTTAGTAATATGGAACTGCGAACCTGCAACTACTATAATATGGAGGTAGCTATGGACTTTCAACTGAGCAAAATGCACCTGCTGCAGCAGGAACTGTTCCGGAAATTTGCGGAGACGGAGATCCGTCCCCTGGCAAAGGAGATGGATGAGAAGGAGGAGTACGATCTTGACCTGCTGGCCAAGATGCAGCGCTACGGCTTCTTCGGCATCCCCTACAGCCGCCAGTACGGCGGCGCCGGCGCCGACACGCTGGCCTATACCCTGTGCATGGAGGAGGTCTCCAAGGTAGATGCCTCCACCGGCATCACCATTTCCGTACACACATCCCTGTGCTGCTCCTGCATCAACAACTACGGCACCGAGGAGCAGAAGCAGAAGTTCCTCCGCCCCCTGGTGGACGGCAGCCAGATCGGCTCCTTCGGCCTGACGGAGACCAACGCCGGCTCCGACGTACAGGGCGCCCAGACCGTGGCCGTGAAGGACGGCGAGGACTGGATCCTCAACGGCTCCAAGATTTTCACCACCAACTCCGGCTTTGCCGATGTGTGCATCGTCTTTGCCCTGACGGACCGCACCGTCCCCGCCGCCAAGGGCCTCACCGCCTTTATCGTGGACCTGAAGCACACCCCCGGTGTCACTGTCAGCGAGAATATCGAGCGCATGGGCATCCGGGCCGCCAGCAACTGCATCGTCACCTATGATAACGTCCGGGTGACCCCGGACCGGGTGCTGGGACCCGTGGGCAAGGGCTTTAAGATCGCCATGGGCGCCCTGGACTGCGGCCGTATCGGCATCGCCGCCCAGGCCGTGGGCATCGCCCAGGGCGCACTGAACGAGGCCATCAAGTATGGCAAGGAGCGCAAGCAGTTCGGCAAACCCATCAACTCCTTCCAGAACACCCAGTTCAAGATGGCGGAGATGCAGACCAAGATCGACGCCGCCCGGCTCATGACCTGGCGGGCCGCCATTGCCGAGGATCAGCATCAGAACTTCGGCCCCCTGGCCGCCATGGCAAAGCTCTTTGCCTCGGACGTTGCCAACGAGGTCTGCCGCTTTGCGGTGCAGGCCATGGGCGGCTACGGCTACTGCCGGGAGTACCCGGTGGAGCGCATGCTGCGTGACGCCAAGATCACCGAGATCTACGAGGGAACCTCCGAGGTGATGAAGATGGTCATCTCCGGTTCCATGAAGCTGAAATAAGGGAGGGCGAAGGCAATGAAGATCGTTGTATGTATCAAGCAGGTCCCCGATACCGCCGAGGTAAAGCTGGACCCGAAAACCAATACCCTCATCCGCGAGGGCGTACCCAGCATCATCAATCACGACGATAAGGCCGGCCTGGAGGCCGCTCTGCGCCTGCGCGAGCAGGTGGGCGGCACCGTCACCGTGGTGTGCATGGGCCCGCCCCAGGCGGATGTGGCCCTGCGGGAAGCCCTGGCCATGGGCGCGGACGAGGCGTATCTGCTGTCCGCCCGTGAGTTCGGCGGCTCCGATACCTATGCCACCGCCACCATCATCGCTGCGGCACTGAAGAAGATCGGCTTCGACCTGGTCATCACCGGCCGCCAGGCCATCGACGGCGACACCGCCCAGGTGGGCCCCCAGATCGCCGAGCAGCTGGGCGTGCCCCAGGTCAGCTACGCCGAGGAGCTGTCCGTGGCGGACGGCAGCGTGGTGGTCAAGCGCCAGTTTGAGGATCAGGCCCACCTGCTGAAGGTGCAGCTGCCCTGCCTGGTGACGGCCCTGTCCGAGCTGGACGAGCCCCGCTACATGTCCACCTGGGGCATCGTGGATGCCTACGGCAAGGATGTCACCGTCTGGGGCTTTGAGGATCTGAAGGACGCCCTCAACCCCGAGTGGATCGGCCTGAAGGGCTCTCCCACCAACGTGTTCATGTCCTTCGGCAAGCAGGCCAAGGCGGCGGGCGCCGTGCTCAAGGGTCTCAGCGCCGACGAGGCCGTGGCGGCTATCATGGACAAGCTGATCCAGCGCCATATCATCTGACAGGAGGGACAAGAGATGAGCAAGAATATTTTTGTATTTGTTGAGCAGCGGGGCGGCAGCATCCAGAAGGTCAGCCTGGAGCTGATCGGCGAGGCCACCCGCCTGGCCGCCGACCTGGACCAGGAGGTTGTGGCCGTCCTCATGGGCCATAATATCGCCGATAAGGCAGATATGCTGTGCCAGTACGGCGCAAACGAGGTGCTGGTGCTGGATCATCCCGTGCTGGCCGAGTACACCACCGAGCCCTATGTCAAGGGCATGGAATATGTGATCCGCCATTATGAGCCCAATATCGTGCTCTTCGGCGCCAGCTCCATCGGCCGTGACATGGCCCCCCGCATCGCTGGGCGCATCCACACCGGCCTCACCGCCGACTGCACCCGTCTGGACGTGGACGTGGAGAAGTACCAGGCGTACCTCCGCTCGGCCACCTCTCTGCCCGAGGACCGCATCGCTAAGCTGGACACCGCCGACCGCAATCTGAAGATGACCCGTCCCGCCTTCGGCGGCAACGTCATGGCCACCATCATCTGCCCCAACTATCGGCCCCAGATGGCCACCGTGCGCCCCGGTGTCATGGAGATGCCCCAGCGCGACCCGGCCCGGCAGGGCAAGGTCACCCCGGTGGATGCGGGCCTGTCTATGGACGACCGGAACGTAGAGCTGCTGGAAGTGGTACACGACGATAAGAAGTCCGTGGACATCACCGAGGCCAAGGTGCTGGTGTCCGGCGGCCGGGGCGTGGGCAGCGCCGAGGGCTATGAGCCCCTGCGCGAGCTGGCGTCGGTCCTGGGCGGCGAGGTTGCCTCCTCCCGTATCGGCGTGGACAGCGGCTGGATCGAGAAGGACCGCCAGGTGGGTCAGACCGGCAAGACCGTGCATCCTGACCTGTATGTGGCCTGCGGCATCTCCGGCGCCATCCAGCATCTGGCCGGCATGGAGGGCAGCGAGTTCGTCATCGCCATCAATAAGGACGAGACCTGCCCCATGATGAAGCTGGCGGACCTGGGCATCGTGGGCGACCTGCACGCCATCGTGCCCAAGCTCACCGAGGCCATCAAGGCCTATAAGGCCGCCCAGAAAGTGGATTGAGGTGACGGCCATGTATGAGCATCTGCTGTTTGAAGTTAAGGATTCCATCGCGTACATCACCATCAATAATCCTAAGTCCCTCAACGCTCTGAACACCGCCACCCTCACGGAGCTGAACGACTGCCTGGCCCGGGTGGAAAAGAGCAAGGACGCCCGGGTGGTCATCGTCACCGGCAGCGGGGCCAAGGCCTTTGTGGCCGGGGCGGACATCTCCGAGATGGTCAGCGCCACCGCCGAGGAGGGCCGCACCATGGCTCTGCTGGCGGACGAGGCCTTCTGCCGCCTGGAGCGGATGCCCCAGGTGAGCATCGCCGCCGTGAACGGCTACGCCCTGGGCGGCGGCTGTGAGCTGGCTATGGCCTGCGACATCCGCATCGCCGCGGATAACGCAGTGTTCGGCCAGCCGGAGTGCGGCCTGGGCATTCTGCCGGGCTTCGGCGGCACCCAGCGTCTGCCGCGGCTCATCGGCAAGGGCCGGGCCAAGGAGCTGATCTTTACCTGCGACCGCATCGACGCCCAGGAGGCCTACCGCATCGGCCTTGCCAACAAGGTGGTGCCCAAGGAGGAGCTGCTGGCTGCCTGCGATACCATGGCCCGGAAGATCCTCTCCAAGGGCAGCTATGCCGTGACCCTGGCCAAGGCCTGCGTGGAGAGCGGCATGGACATGGACATCGAAAACGGCCTGCGCATGGAGGCCACCACCTTCGGCATGTCCTTTGCCACCCACGATAAGGCCGAGGGGATGCAGGCGTTCCTGGAAAAGCGCCCCGCCCAATTTACGGACTGATCGGCCGCCATGCGGAGCTTTACCTATCATGTGCCCACGGAGATCGTCTTCGGGGCTGGAACAGAAAAGGAAGCGGGGCGCCTGTGCCAAAAGTACGGCGGCCGCCGGGTGCTGGTGGTCAGCGGCGGCGGCAGCGCCCGGCGCTCGGGCCTGCTGGACAGGCTCTGCGGGTATCTGGAGCAGGCGGGCTGCACGCCCATCCTCTTTGAGGGAGCCCGGCCCAACCCCGTGGTGGCCCACGCCCGGGAGGGAGTTCGCCTGGCCCTGGCGGAGCGGGCGGATATGCTCCTGGCGGTGGGCGGCGGCAGCGCCATCGACACGGCCAAGGCCATCGCCATCGGCGCCAGACAGCCGGAAAACGACCTGTGGGAGATCTGGCGGCGTGGCCTGCCGGTAACGGAGCGCCTGCCCGTGGGTGTCGTGCTGACGATCCCGGCGGCGGGGTCGGAGACCAGCGCCTCGGCCATCCTCAGCGATCCCGATACCTGCGAAAAGCGCAGCGTGCGCTCGCCGCTGAACGTGCCGGTGTTTGCCGTGCTGGATCCGCAGCTGTGCGCCACCTTGCCCCGGCGGCAGGTGGCCTGCGGCGTGGTGGACATCCTCATGCACACCCTGGACCGCTACTTCAACCGTGTCTTTGACAACGAGACCAGCGACGCCCTGGCGGAGGCCGTGCTGCGCACGGTGGTCCGCAACGGTCTCCCGGCGGTGACCGACCCGTCCGACAGCCACGCCATGAGCGAGCTCATGTGGTGCGGCAGCCTGTCCCATAACTCCCTCACGGGCCTGGGCGGCACAAGGGATTTTGCCGTACACAAGCTGGGCAACGAGCTCAGCGCCTGCTTTGACATCATCCACGCTGAGAGCCTGTCCGCTATGTGGACGGCCTGGGCCGAGTACGTCTGCGCCAGCCATCCCCAGCGCTTTACCCGCCTGGGGCAGGCGGTGTGGGGCCTGCCGGGGGATGCTCCGGCGTACCGGACCATTGAGGCGGTCCGGGCCTATTTCCAGGCCCTGGGCATGCCGGTTTCGCTGACGGAGCTGGGGATCCCGGCCGGCCAGGCGCCGCGCCTGGCCGACTGCTGCAGCCAAAGCGGACAAAAGACCATCGGCGCCTTCTGCGTGCTGGACCGGCAGGATATGGAGCGGATCTACGCCGCGGCCTACTGAAAAAGCTATCGATAAAAGCCACCATACACACACCAACACCCCCTTCGGGCAGCCGCCCGAAGGGGGTGTTGGCAACTAAGCAGAAAGCTCCGGGCATAGCCCGGAGCTTTCTGCGCAGCCTCGGCGAAAAAGAAAGACCAAAGCTGCGAATAAGGAAGAGAGGAGATGATGAAAATCAATGCTTCTTCGGCAGATGGATGCAGCGGCCCATAGCGTCGGCGCAGGCCTCCATAAAGGCCTCGCTGAAGCTGGGGTGGGCGTGGATCATGTCGGCGGTCTCCTCCACGGTCATCTCCGCGCCCATGAGTGCCGTGGGCTCGGCGATCATTTCCGCGGCCTGGGCGCCAAAGATGTGGACGCCGCAGAATTCGGAGTATTTTTCCAGCATGATGACCTTGACATAGCCCTCCGGCTCGCCGCAGGAGAGAGCCCGGCCGTTGGCGGCAAAGGGGAATTTGCCGATGCGCAGGGCGTCCCGGCCGTACTTGGCCACGGCCTCGTCCTCCGTCATGCCCACGGAGGCCACCTGGGGGATAGCGTACACGCAGGAGGGGACAAAGGACAGGTCCACCGTCTTGTGTCCACCCATGGCGTTTTCGGCGGCGACCTCGCCCATCTTGAAGGCGGTGTGGGCCAGCATCATGCGGCCGTTGATGTCGCCGGCGGCGTAGATGTGGGGCACGCTGGTGTGCATGCCGTCGTCCACCACCACCTTGCCCTTTTCAGTGCGGATCTTGTCCTTCAGTGCGCCCAGGCAGCTGAGGTCAGTGCCCCGGCCCACGGACAGAAGGATCTTGTCGGCCTCCAGCTTGGTGCCGTCGCCGCAGAGCAGATAGGTCTTGCCGCCCTCACTGCGGATCTCCGTGATCTTCACGGAGGTGCGCACGTCGATGCCGCTCTTGATGAGGGATTCCTTCAGGGAATCGGCCAGCTCCCGGTCCATCAGGGGGATCAGCCGGTCGGTGGCCTCCACAATGGTCACCTGGCTTCCAAAGGGGGCGAAGGCGCAGGCCAGCTCGCAGCCGATGACGCCGCCGCCGATGATGACCAGCTTCTCCGGCAGCTCCTTCAGATCCAGGATCTCCGTGCTGGTCAGCACGTTGGGGTTCTCGATACCCGGGATGGGGATGCGGGTGGCCACGGAGCCGCCGCACAGGATCACGGAGTCGGCGGTGTAGACCTTGCCGCCGCAGGCGATCTCATGCTCGCCTGTGAGCTCCGCCTCGCCCTTGACCACAGTCACCTGGTTGGAGCGCAGCAGGGCGCCCACGCCGCCGGTGAGCTGATGCACCACGTGGTCCTTGTTGGCCACCACCTTTTCCATATTCACGCCGGTGGTGGGATCGTTGATAACGCCATGCTGGGCGGCCTTGTGGATGTCGCGGATCATGTCCGCGGTTTTCAGAAAGGTCTTGGTGGGGATGCAGCCCCGGTTCAGGCAGGTGCCGCCCAGCTCGTCCTTTTCGAACAGCACCACCTTGCCGCCCAGCTGCGCGGCCCGGATGGCCGCCACATACCCGGCGGGGCCGCCGCCGATAACGGCGACCTGATAGTTCATTTCAGCCATGGCGCGTCCTCACTGCACGAGAAAGAGCTCGGGGGATTCCAGATACTCTTTCATGGTCTTCATAATGGAGCCCACCTCGCCGCCGTCAAAGACCCGGTGGTCATAGGTGACGGACAGGACCATCATGGTGCGGATGCAGATCTGGCCCTGATACACGGCGGGCTTTTCCACGCACCGGCCGAAGCCCAGGATGCAGGACTGGGGCGCGGGCAGAATGGGATTGAAGTTATCCACGGGGAAGATGCCCATATTGGTCAGGGTGAAGGTGCCGCCCTGCTGGTCATTTGCTGTGAGCTTGCGGTCCCGGGCGCGGGTCACCAGGTCGCGCATGGCCAGGCTCAGCTCCACCAGGCTCATGCGGTCGGCGCCGTGTACCACGGGGGAGGTCAGGCCGTAGTCGGTGGCCACGGCCATGCTCAGGTTCACGTCGGGATAGCACAGGATCTCCGTGTCGGAGAAGCTGGCGTTGGCCAGGGGATGGGTCTTGATCATCTTCACGGCGGCGTAGCTGAGCAGATCGTTGATGGTGATCTTGGTGCCCAGCTCCTCCTTGTGCTCCAGCAGCCGCTTGCGCAGGGCCATGAGCTCGGTGACGTCCACCTCCACGGAGTCGGAGGTCTGCGCCATGGAGTGCAGGCTGCTAAACATATTGCGGGCAATGGCCTTGCGGATGGGCGTGAGGGGAATGCGGGTGATCTCCCGCTGGGCGGGAGCAGGTGCGGCGGCGCTGAGCACGTCGCTCTTGCGGATCTTGCCGTCGTAGCCGGTGCCGGTGACGCCGGCCAGGTCCACGCCGTTCACCTCGGCATACTTTTTGGCCAGGGGCGTTGCGTTGACAGCATTTTGCTGGGGAGCGGCCAGGACGTCCCGGGCACGCACTTCCCCGGCGGGGCCGCTGGCGGTGACGCTGGAGAGGTCCACGCCCTTTTCTGCGGCCAGCTTCTTGGCGTAGGGCGTGGCGGCCACGGCGCCGTTGAGAGTGGGCAGCTGGGGCGCGGCGGCGTCCGCCTTGGTCTCGGCGGCCTCTGCGGCGGCCGGGGCGGCGGATTCAGCTTCTGCGGCGGCGGCCGGTGCGTCGGGCACCTTTTCGCCGGGCTGGCCGATGTAGCCGATGGTCTGCAGGACGGGCACGGTGGTGTCGTCCCCGATGAGCTTTGCCAGCAGCACGCCGGTGGCAGGGGCCTCGGCCTCCATGGTGATCTTGTCGGTCTCGATCTCCATGATGGGCTCGTCCTTCTCGACGGGGTCGCCGATCTCTTTCAGCCAGCGGATCAGGCGGCCTTCCTTCATGTCCATGCCGGCTTTGGGCATAAATATTTCAGTCATATGATACCTCCTACGGGCAGATCACAGCAGGCTCTTGACCTGGGCGATGATTTTATCCACGGTGGGGAAGGTCTCGCGCTCCAGATTGGGGTTAAAGGGGATGGGGCAGCTGAGAGCGCCCAGGCGGCGGATGGGGGCATCCAGATAGTAGAACGCGTCGCTGTCGGCGATCTGGCCGGCGATCTCGCCGCCGAAGCCGCCGAACTGCACGGCCTCGTGGACGATCAGGGCCCGGTGGGTCTTCTTCACGGATTCCACAATGGTCTTGGTGTCCAGGGGCACCAGGGAGCGGATGTCCACCACTTCCACATGGATGCCTTCCTCGGCCAGCTTTTCGGCGGCCTGCAGGCTCATCTGCACCATGCGGCCGTAGGTGATGATGGAGCAGTCGGTGCCCTCGCGCTTTACGTCGGCCACGCCCAGGGGGATGGTGTATTCCTCCTCGGGGACCATGCCCTTGGTGCGGTACAGGGTCTTCTGCTCCAGGAACATAACGGGGTTGTCGTCCCGGATGGCGGTCTTCAGCAGGCCCTTGGCGTCATAGGGCGTGGAGGGGATGACCACCTTCAGGCCGGGGAAGTGGGCCAGGCAGGCCTCCAGGCTCTGGGAGTGCTGGGCGGCGGCGCCGGTGCCGGCGCCGGCAGCGGTGCGCATGACCATGGGCACCTTCACCTTGCCGCCGAACATGAAGCGCATCTTGGGCGCCTCGTTGACCAGCTCGTCAAAGCACACGCACATAAAGTCGGAGAACATCAGCTCCACAATGGGGCGCATGCCGGCCATAGCCGCGCCGATGCCGGCGCCTACATAGGCCTGCTCGGAGATGGGGGTGTTCATGATCCGGTCCTTGCCGAATTTTTCCAGCATGCCCCGGGATACGCCGAAGGCGCCGCAGTATTCGGCGATGTCCTCGCCCATCATGAATACGTTTTCATCCCGCTGCATTTCCTCGCACATGGCGTCGTTGATAGCCTGTGCGTATGTGATCTCTTTCATAGTAGCCATAGTTCGCATCCTCCTTCTTACGCGTAGACGTCATTGAGCAGATCGTCCACAGACGGCTCGGGGCAGCTCTTGGCATATTCCTCGGCGGCGTCGATGGCGTTGGCGGCGGCCTGTGCCATGTCGTCCAGTTCCTGCTCGGTGGCGATGCCGTTTTCCACCAGATACTTGCGGAAGGCCTTGATGGGGCACTTCTTCTTCCAGGACTCGATCTCCTCCTTGGTGCGGTAGAGGTTACCGTCACTCTTGGAGTGGCCGGAAATGCGGTAGGTGTTCTCCACCACCAGCATGGGGCCCTTGCCGGATGCTACATACTCCCGGGCTTCCTTGATGGTGCGGTAGACCTCCAGCACGTTGTTGCCGTCGATGGAGCGGGCGGGCATGTCAAAGGGATAGGCGCGCTTGGAAATATCGGTGTCGTGCATGGCCTGGGCAATGGGGGTGGACATGCCGTAGGTGTTGTTCACGCACACGAACAGGGTGGGCAGCTGCCACACGGCGGCCAGGTTCATGGCCTCCCAGGTGGCGCCCTCGTTGCTGGTGCCGTCGCCGAAGAAGACCAGGGAGATGCGGTCCTTCTCGCCGCGCTTCTTGATGGCCAGAGCGGTGCCGTTGCACATAACGGCGCTGGCGCCCAGGATGCCGTCGGCGCCGAAGTAATGGATGTCCGGGTCGGCAATGTGCATGGAGCCGCCCTTGCCCTTGCAGACGCCGGTCTCCCGGGCCAGGATCTCAGCCATCATGTTGTTGACGCTGATGCCCTTGCAGATGGCCTGGCTGTGGCCCCGGTGGGTGCCGAACACATAGTCCTGGGGCTTCAGCGCGGCGATGGTACCGGCCGCAGTGGCCTCCTCGCCGATGCCCAGGTGGGTGGTGCCGTGGACAAGTCCCTTGGAAAATAGCCACTGGACGTGCTCCTCAAAATTGCGGGCCAGGTTCATGTTTTCCCACATCTTCAGCAGCAGCTCTCTGCTGATCTCGGTCCCTTCGCCGGCCTTGGCGGAGTTTTTGGCAGTTTTTACGCTCAACGTAACCGCTCCTTTCAATCTATCGATTATAAAAGCCGTAGCTTCCATAGAAGCCCTTATGCGGCGATTCTAACACATGTCAAAACGAATGTCAATCGCCATGGCGCAACTTACGAAAATAAATTTTCCCAATGGGGCAAAAACGGCGGTTTTGGGGCCGCTCAAAACATTTTCCCATGGAAAGCGCAAAAAATTCGAAAAAACAAAATGTCAAACGGAAGTTTTCCTTTGACAGACGATATTCTGTATTGTATACTTACCATCGGTTGACAAGGGCAAACACGCCTGCCAGCGTGCCTTTGCGGCGCTTTTTGTCCTTCTCGCCTTGGCGGGCGCCAGCCCGCCTGCGGCTCAAAAGTCAAAAATCCCTCGAAAATTCATCGCTGGCAGGTGCGAAGCAGTTTTACCGCGCAGAAATGTGTCCAGGCAAGGAAGGACCCGCAGGGAATACTTGCCGTATTTCCAAGGGGCGTGACGCGGCATGGGCGCATTTCTGCCCGGCAAAACCGTGTCTGTCCTTGTTAACCGATGGTAGACTGCCCCGAACGAAAAAGCACGGAAGGAATGGACGACGGAATGGATAATTCGAGTATTCAGAAGCTGGTTGAGATCGCGAAGATGTACTATAACCAGGGCATGACCCAGGAGATGATCGCAAAGACCTTTGATATTTCCCGCTCTGCGGTTTCCATGTATCTGACGGACGCCAAAAACAACGGCATCATTGATATACAGATCAAGGACCCGTCCAAAAACAACGAGGAACTGGCCACCCGCCTGGAAAAGGAGTTCGGGCTGCGCCGGTGCATCGTGGTGCCCAGCGGGACCCATAATAAAAAGGCCCTGCTGCGGGTGGTGACATCCCAGGCCATCCGGCTGGCCACGGACCTGTTCACCAGCCATTCCTCTATCGGCGTAGCCTGGGGCAACACCTGCTATGAGTTCATGCATGCCTTCCCGGAAAACACGGATCTGTGCGATGTCAGCGTGGTCCCGCTGGTGGGCTCGTCGCCGCTGCTGACCCAGGAAAACCAGCTCAACGAGAGCATCCGTCTGTTCTCCGACAAGCTCCGCGGCTACCCCATGTTCATCTATTCCCCCGGCTTTGTGGACACCATGGAGGACCGGCAGCGCATCGTGGAAAGCTCTTATATGCAGCCCATTCTGGACCGGTGGAAGCACCTGGACTATGCGGTGCTGGGCATTGGCCGGCTGCAGGAGCGGGGCGAGCTGCGGCAGTTCCGCAGCGGCGGCCGCAACATGCTGGAGGAGATCATCCGCTGCCCGGATATGGCCGTGGGCGACTTGTGCGCCCGGCAGTTCAATATAAGGGGCGAGTTCATTGACTGCGGCTTCAACCAGCGCCTCATCGGCATCGATGAGGAGGGCCTCCGGGGCACCAAGCATGTGCTGGCCCTGGCCGTGGGCGGCGACAAGGTCCTGCCCATTATCGGCGCCCTGCGCATCGGCGTGATCCACTATTTCTGCACCGATGAGAACACCGCCCGGCAGGTGCTGGCCCTGCTGGAAACCTCAGATTTACCTACCTAAATAGTGTGAATTAAAATAATTTAACGCAAAAGTAAATACCAATTTTATGCAATTTTTGGCCTGGATGAACTCATTTTGAAAGTTCGTCCGGGCCTTTTTCGTCGTTTTGCGCAAAAATGCCCGTGCGCTTTTGTGAGGTATTGAAATTCGCTCTGACAAATGTAAGTAAGTCGTTGACAACCGGCCGTAACTCTGTTAGACTAACACCAACCTGAAAATTGTTTCACAAAACGTCAGGCAATTTTCGGGAAATACAAAAAGAACCTGTGTGCATCTCTGCGGAGAGATTGGTTCGAATCATTAGGAGGAATAGTATGAAGAAATTTCTCGCACTGATCCTGGCTCTGGTTATGGCGTTTTCGCTGATTGCCTGCGGCCAGAAGGCTAACCAGGGTGGCGAAAGCACCAACACCAACACCCTGTCCGGCACCGCTGACGAGACCTACGTGATGAACGTGTTCGTTTCCGGCGTTGAGTATTGGTTCCCTGTTTATGCCGGCATGAAGGATGCCTGCAAGCAGCTGGGCGTGAGCTGCTCCTACGGCGGCACCACCGAGTATGACGCACAGGCTCAGGTGGACTCTTTCGAGGCTGATCTGGCCAAGAGCCCCAAGGGCATTCTGATCTCCCCCATCGTTGAGGACGCCTTCGTGGAGCCCATCAACCGCGCTATCTCCCAGGGCGTGGCCGTTGTGACCTACGCCTCCGACTCCCCCGATTCCAACCGTCAGGCCTATGTGACCTCCGATAACGCTCACGAGGGCGCCATCGCTGCCCGCACCATCTGCGATGCTATGGGCGGCACCGGCTCCGTGATGGTTCTGCGTAACCCCGGCCAGGATAACCACAACCGCCGCTGCGACGCTTTCATCTCCACCGTGGAAGCCGAGTATCCCAACATCAAGGTCGTTGCCGACGTGGCCACCAACCAGAACGAGCAGAACGGCTATGACGCCGTGATGGCTACCTATCAGAAGTATCCCGATCTGGGCGGCGTGTTCTGCCCCGAGGGCGTTTCCATCGTTGGCGGTGCCAAGGCTGCCAAGGAGCTGGGCACCGGCATCCGCTGCCTGTGCGTGGATACCAATGATACCCTGCTGGATATGCTGAAGGAAGGCGACATGTTCGGCCTGATCTGCCCCGACCAGTACATGCAGGGCTACCTGGGCATGCTGTCTCTGTTTGTTGCGGCTCACCCCGAGAAGGTGAACCCCATGAACGAGCGCAAGGCTCTGAACGAGAACATCATGGGCATCTCCATTGATAACGGCCTGACCATTATCACCAAGGATACCGCTGACTATTACTATGTTGCCAAGTATGCCCAGAGCATCGGCTACGCTGATGTGAACGACATGCTGAGCGCTTACAAAGCCGGCTAAATGATTCACGGGCTCCGCGCTCCGGGCAAGACCGAAATCTGCGGCATTGCCTGAGGGCGCGGAGCTCTCTTACTCTTTTTGGGAGGACACTGCATTGGAAGCTTTGCAATTGAGAGACATCTCCAAATCCTTCGGCCGAAACCAGGTCCTGTTCAGCATTGACTTTGACCTGCAGGCCGGAGAGATCCATGGCATCATGGGTGAAAACGGCGCCGGTAAATCCACGCTGATGAACATTATCTATGGCAACCTGAAATCTGACGGCGGCGAGATCCGTGTGGATGGGAATCCCGTGACCATCAACGAGGTCAGCGACGCCCAAAAGCTGGGCATCTGCTTTGTGGAGCAGGAGATCGCCCTCTGCCAGGACGCCACAGTCGCCGAAAACATTTTTATGGCCCGTATCAATCAGGGTAAGGGCTTCAACATGAAAAAGCTGGCGGAGGAAGCCCGCCAGATCCTCGAGCCGCTTTGCGGCGGCAGCATAGACCCCTATGAAATCGTCGAAAAGCTGCCCATCTCCAACCAGCAGGTAGTGGAGATCGCCAAGGCCATCTCCAACAACTGCCGGATCCTGATCCTGGACGAGCCCACCTCCTCCCTCTCCGGTGAGGAAGCGGACGCGCTGCACCGGGTGATCCAGGATCTGAAGAAGCGCGGGATCGGCATTATCTATATAAGTCACAGAATGTCCGACATTTTCGGCCAGTGCGACCGGGTCTCCGTTCTGCGGGACGGCACCATGGTCTCCACCCGTCCCATAGCGGAAGCCACCGTCCAGCAGCTGGTCAACGACATGGCCGGCCGCGAGGTGGACATCCTGTATCCGCCCAAGGCAGAAGATCTGCAGCGCACGGAGGAAAACGTGGTGCTGGACGTCCAGGGCCTCACCGATGCGGAGGGCCGCTTCAGCGACGTGAATTTCAAGCTGTACAAGGGTGAGATCCTGGGCTTTGCGGGCCTGCTGGGTGCCGGCCGCAGCGAGATCATGCAGGGCCTCACGGGCCTGCGGCCCATGAAGGGCGGCAAGGTGATCTTCCACGGCCGGGATATTATGGGCAAGTCCACATCCGCCATTTTCCAGGATGGCCTGGTCATGCTGCCGGAGGACCGGAAAAAGCAGGGCCTGTTCCTGGATATGGATATTGAGATGAACACCTCCGCCGCCTATCTGCAGCAGATCACCCGGGGCGGCATGATCCAGCGGGGCAAGGAGCACCGCCAGGCGGAGGAAATGTCCAAGTCTATGAACGTGCGCTGCACGGGCATCCATCAGATCGTCCGCAGTCTTTCCGGCGGCAACCAGCAGAAGGTGCTGCTGGCCAAGGTGCTGGCCAAGCGTCCGGACGTGGTCATCATGGATGAGCCCACCCGCGGCGTGGACGTGGGCGCCAAGGCGGAGATTCACCGTCTGCTGCGCCAGCTGGCCAGCGAAGGCGTCAGCGTCATCATGGTCTCGTCGGAACTGAACGAGGTCATGGGCATGAGTGACCGTGTGGTCATGCTTGACAGCTCCGGCTGTCTCGTGGGAGATGTGACGGGGGACGACATCAACTCCGATCACATCATGTATTACATCTCTGATGCTTATAAGTATCAGGAGAAAAACGACGAGGTGACTGAACATGAATGAAACGCAGGTAAAGAAAAGCAGCCCTGTCCTCGACTTCTTCAAACGCCTGAAGAATGCCCGTGAGACCAGCCTGATCCTGATTATTGTGGCGATTTGCATCGTCCTGTCCATTACCAACCCCTACTTTGCCAAGTGGGCCAATATCCAGACCCTGCTGGGCTCCATCGCCATCAACGGCATCCTGACCATCGGCATGATCATCGTGATGATCTCCGGCGGCCTGGACCTGTCCATCGGCGCGGTGATGTGCATGTCCATGGCATTTTCGGCCAAGGCCATTACCTTGGGTGTGCCGCCGATCCTGGCCATCCTCATCGGCCTGGTGGGTGCAGCTGTGTGCGGCTTTGTCATTGGCCAGATCGTAACGAAACTGAACCTCTCCCACTTCATCGTCACGCTCTGCTTTATGGGCATCGCCCGGGGCGTTGTGTATGTTATGACCTCCGGCATCAGCATTTCCCTGGTTTCCAATCTGAAGACCATGCCCACCCTGGCCTTTATCGGCTCCGGCTATATCGGCGGCACCGTGCCCATGAGCTTTGTTATCTTCCTGGCGCTTGCCATTGCGGCGGACCTCTACGCCCGTAAGTCCTCCGGCATGCGCAAGGTGTATTACACCGGCAGCAACGAAATGGCCGCCAAGCACTCCGGCATCAAAATTAACCGCGTGAAGGTGCTGGCCTGCGTGGCCTGCAGCGTTCTGGCAGGCATCGCCAGCGTCATCTACATGAGCAAGTACTCCGGCGTGTCCGTCAGTGCCGGCGAAGGCGCCGAAATGACGGCCCTGTCCGCGGCGGTCATCGGCGGCGTCAGCATGAACGGCGGTAAGGGCACCGTGGCCGGCGGCCTGCTGGGCCTGCTGTTCATCGTGCTGATCCAGGATGCCATGAACCTGTTCTCCGTCCAGGCCTTCTGGCAGGACCTGATCCGCTACGTCATCGTGCTGCTGGCCGTGATCCTGGATGTTCTGCAGGAGCGCGCCCGCAAGAAGAAGAATTCCTGACCGGGAAGAGAGGATATTAAATATGTACGAAAGTGATAAGCTGGAAATTATAGCCGTTGCCAATGAGATCAAGCGCGTGGGCCTTGTGCAGCTCACCGGCGGCAACGTCAGCGTTCGTAAGGAGAATGGCGACATCGTCGTCACCCCCTCCGGCATGCCCTATGAGACCATGACCCCCGACCAGGTGCTGGTGCTGAACAAGGACGGCCAGATCATCGAGGGCACCCTGCGTCCCTCCGTGGACACCGTGGCTCTGAAGTATATCTATGACCACCGCCCCGATATCAACGCCATCATCCATACCCACCAGCCCTATGCCACCGCCGTGGGCCTGGTGACCGATGAAATGCCCGCCTGCTGCACGACCCTTTGCAATGTGTGCCTGGGCTCCGTCCCCGTGGCGCCCTATTCCGCCGCCGCCAGCGAGGAGATGGGCATCTCCACCGTGAAGTATATCGGCGATAAGCGCGCGGTGATCCTCAAGCACCATGGCGTCATCGCCGTGGGCCCCACCCTGCACGATGCCGAGGCCGCCGCCATCTATATGGAGGACGCGGCCAAGTGCTACCTGGCCGCCCGCGCCGCCTCTCCCTCCGGGGAAGTGGCCCTGATGACCCGGGAGCAGGAGACGGAAGCCGTCAACACCCACAAGACCTACGGTCAGGGTCACTGACCGGAAAGAGGTAAGGCTGTGAAAAAGAAAGTATGCTATATTCTGCTGGCCGCCGTGCTGGTCGCGGCAGCGGTCGTTGCCGCCGTCGTGCTGACCAAGCGGCCCGCCCCGGCCCAGGACACCGTGGTGCTGCGCCTGCGGGACAGCTCCTTTACGCAGGGGCAGATCCTGAGGCGCATGGAGCTGACCTGCCGGAAGTATAATCTGACCCTGGAGGACCTGCGGGACGACCCCACCATGTGGAACAAGCTGGCGGAGGATGTAGTGTATGAGTATGCCGGGGCCGAGATCGTCACGGATCTGGCCCAGGAGTACGGCCTTGCTCAGCTGAGCGAGTCGGAGCAGGAGCAGGTGCAGGCCAACTACGATGCGTTTCTGGCTGACATTCAGGCTATTGGCGAAGATACCGCCTCCTTCCTTAATGAGTTGGGACTGACGGAGCAGGGCCTCATGGCCCTCTCCCGGGCCCGCATCTACCAGGACAAGGTCACCGCCCTGTGGGCGGAGGACCTGGAGCTGTCCGAGGAAGAAGGCATGGCAAAATATCAGATCCTTCTGAACTACATGAAGAACATATCGGAGCAGATCGACGCCCGGGTGGCTAGCGGCCAGTATGACCGGGACCTGACGCCGCTGCTGCTGCCGGTAGAGGAGGAGTAAGACATGGGCAATAACGGAAAAGTCGTTCTTATAACCGGCGGCACCAGCGGCTTCGGCCGGGCCATTGCGGAAAAGATGGCCCAGCAGGGGGCGCAGGTGATCATCACCGGCCGCAGCGAGGCCCGGGTGCAGGAGACTGCCGCCCGGCTGGGCGTAAAGGGCGTCGCCGCCGATGTCTCCCGGCCCGAGGACTGGGTCCGGGTGCGGGATCTGCTGGAGCGGGAGTACGGCCGGCTGGATGTGCTGGTCAATAACGCCGGCACCGGCGTTGTCATCAAGGACCTGTGCGACCAGACCCTGGAGGAGATCCGCCTGTGCGTGGACATCAACCTCATGGGGCCCATCTACGGCATCCATTACCTGGTGCCGCTGATGAAGCGGCAGCACAGCGGGACCATCATCAATCTCTCCTCCGTGTGCGCCGGCCATGCCTGGCCGGGCTACAGCGTGTACGCGGCGGCCAAGGCCGGCGTGCGTAACCTGAGCAAAAGCGCCTATGTGGAGCTGCAGGAGCACGGCATCCGCTCCGTGTGCGTGATCCCCGGCGCCGGGCAGACCAATTTCCAGGTGAACGCCCAGGATGCGCCGCTGCCGGAGAATGCGGACAATCTGAAGCCGGAGGATATGGCTCAGGTGGTGTGCGACATCTGCGCTCTGCCGGAGCATGTGGTGGTGGAGGAGACCACCGTGTGGGGACGCGCCCAGGTGGTGCGGCCTCTGTGACCGAGAAATAAGGAGAAAAGTACATTGAAGAATTTGCGAGAGCTGCCTCTGGGCATCTATGAGAAGGCGGTGGATAATCGCCTGTCCTGGCAGGAAAAGCTGACCCTTGCCAAGCAGAGCGGGTTCGACTGCCTGGAAATGAGCGTTGACGCAACTCCGCAACGGATGAACCGCCTGTATGAACCACAGACGGTTCATCAAGTTTGTGGAGCAATTGAGACCACCGGCGTGCCCATCCACACCATGGCCCTCACGGCCCTGCGGCAGTATCCCCTGGGCAGCGAGGATGACACGGTGCGGGAAAAGGCCCTGGAGCTGGTGCGCAAGGCCGTGGACCTGTCCGCGCCCTGCGGCATCGGGGTCATCCACCTGGCCGGGTACGATGAGCACGGCGAAAAGTGTAACGCCCGCACGGCCCAGCGGTTCCGGGACGGGATCCGCGCCTGCGTGGACTATGCAGTCCCCCGGGGCATCACCCTGGCCATTGAGACCATGGACACGCCCTTCATGGGCAGCTGCCGCAATATCATGGCTCTGTGCCATGAGCTGGACGGCGCATTGCAGTGCTATGTGGACGTGGGCAACCTCACGGCGTCGGGTCTGGACGTGCAGGCGGAGCTCTCCGCCGCGGCGGGGTCCATCGCCGGCGTCCATCTGAAGGACACCCGCCCCGGCGTATACCGGGACATCCTGTTCGGCGATGGCACGGTGGATTTTGACGCCTGCCTGCAGGCATTGAAAAATGTCGGCTATCAGGGTACAATGATCGCGGAGATGTGGAGCTACGATGACCCGGCGTTCCACAGCAATCTGAAGAAGGCCAGCGCCTTCCTGCGGGAGAAGCTGGCAAAGTATTGATGGAAACGGAGGAGGTCTATTGCCATGCGATACCTAATGGGCGTGGATATAGGCGGCAGCGTGGCCAAGGCGGCCATCTATGATGCGGCGGGCCATGAAGTGTGCGCCTGCGGCAGGAAGATGGACACCCTGACGCCGCAGCCGGAGTATTGCCAGCGCGACCCCATGCAGATCCGGGATTGCGTCTACGGCGCCATTGCCGATGTGCTGCGGCAGTCGGGCGTTGCCGGCGGCGATATTGCCGCCATCGGCGTCACCGGCCAGGCCAACGGCCTGTATATGTTCAAAGCCGACGGAACGCCGGTGTACCCCGCCATTCTCAGCAGCGATCTGCGGGCCAAGGAGTTCATCCGCCAGTGGAATGAGGACGGCACCCTGGACGCCATCCTGCCCAAGACCCGGCAGATCCTGTGGGCCGGCCAGACCTCTGCCCTGGTGGCGTGGTTTGCCCGGCACGATCCGGACACTCTGCGCCGGGCGGACGTATTCGTCACCGCCAAGGACTATGCCCGCTTCCTGCTGACGGGCGTGTTCGCCATGGAGACTACCGAGGCCTCCTCCCAAAGTCTCATGGACCTGGACACCCGGCGTCTCAGCCCGGAAATTGCGGAGCGCCTGGGGATCGGCGCTTATATGGACAAGTTCCCGCCGAAGCTGCTGGAGAGCACCGAGATCGGCGGCTATGTCACCGCCCAGTGCGCGGCGCTGACGGGACTTGCAGAGGGCACGCCGGTGGTGGGCGGCCTGATCGACACCGTGGCCAGCATCATCTCCCAGGGCATCACCCGGGAGGAGCAGCTGGGCATGATCATCGGCACCTGGGGGGTGAATACGTTCATCACCCGGCGGCCCCTGTATTCCAAGGACATTTTCAGCGCCTTTTATTACTGCCTGCCCGGCTATCAGCTGATATTGGAGGGCAGCCCCACCTCCGCCACGAACCTGGAGTGGTTCCTGCAGACGTTTCTGCGCCGGCAGGGCCAGACCTTCTGCGGCTATGACGCCGTCAACCGCATGGTGGAGCAGAGCGACCTGCACAGCAGCATCCTGTTCCTGCCGTTCCTGTACGGCACCAATGTCAATATCGATGCCAAGGGCACCTTCGTGGGCCTGAAGGGCGGCCATGACATAGGCGATATGCTCCGGGCCATCTATGAGGGCGTGGTGTTCTGCCACATGTATCACATTGACCGGCTGCTGAAGTTCCGCGACCCGCCCAAGACCGTGCGCATCGCCGGCGGCGGCGCCCGGTCCGCCGTGTGGATGCAGATCTTTGCCGATGCCCTGGGCGCTCAGGTGGAGGTGTCCGAGGCGGAGGAGCTGGGCGCCATGGGTGCTGCCATGGCCGCCGGCGTAGGCGTGGGCGTGTTTGCGGATATGTACCAGGCGGTGGAGCGGTTTACGGACATCCGCCGGGTGTATCAGCCCGACCCGGAAAAGCACGCCTACTATCAGAAGAAGTACGCCATGTACCGCCGTCTCATCGACGCCCTGGATCCCCTGTGGGGGGATATTGAGGCCCTGAGCTGATATGGTGCGTGTCACATTGGCAGCCAGCGCAGGCGTCCTGCTGGAGGCGGGCGGCCTCCGCTTCCTGGTGGACGCCCTCCACGGGGAGGGGAACTATCCCTTCAGCCGGGTGCCGGAGACGCTGCTGGCGGAGATGGATACCGGCGCCAGCCGGTTTAGTAATGCCGATTACATCCTGTTCACCCATGACCATCCGGATCACTATACTCCCCGGGTGGTGGAGCGGTACCTGCGGCACAATTCCGTGCGGCGGGTGCTGCTGCCCAAGGTCCAGTGGGAGGACCGGGAGGGGGACCTGCTGCAGCTTCTCCAGGCGGAGAAGATCCCCTGGTGGCGGCTGGGCATGGCCCGGGGCGCGGCCCACGGCTATCAGCTGCAGCCCGGGGTGTTCGTGCGGGCCGTGGGCATGCAGCACACGGGTGCCCGCTTTGCGGACGCGGACTGCGACTGCATGATCCTCCAGGTACACGGGAAAAACTTCCTGTTCACCTCCGACTGCGACTATATGCATCGGGAGGCCTATGCCTTTGCCGCGGGGCAGCCGTGGGAGGCGGTGTTCGTCAACCCCTTCTTCTACCATTCGCCCCAGGGCCAGGCCCTGCTGCGCTCGGAGCTGTGGGCGAAGCATATTTTCGTGTACCATGTACCCTTTGCCGGGGAGGACCCCATGGGCCTGCGGGCGCTGGTCCACCAGGACCGGTCCAAGCTGACGGCGGCCCTGCCCCAGACGGTGTTCCTGACGGAGCCCATGCAGGAGTTCGCATGGGAGTAAATAAGGTAAGCAATGCAAAAGGCCGCTCTCCGGAGAGCGGGTCGGTATATTCAGATGTCTCAAATAAAAAGCGCCGCCGAAAGGCGGCGCTTTTTATCTAGGCCAATCCCCGTCCCGGGGCAGGCCCAAAACATAGTCTGCACTTACATGATAATGCTGGCAAAACTTTACCAGGTAGGCAATGGGCGGCGTGTTCACCCCGGTTTCATAGCGGGCCACCTGTACATAGTGATAGCCAATGGCCTCCGCCAGCTGCCGTTGGCTCTCGTCGTGGTCGGTGCGAATCTCGATCATGCGCTGGATCATGGGCGTATCCCTCCGTCTGTATTTTTCTCTTGACAGCATATAGCAAATGTGTTAGCATAATGTCAGCAGCTAACACTATTGCTAGCAAAATATTAGGAGGGATATACTATGGAAACGAACATTCACCCGGGAACCACGGCTACCAGCGCTTCGAGCAACCTCGCCGCAAAAATCATAAAGATCATCGCCATCGTTATATATGCCTGCTGCTTCATCGCCGGAATTATGGTGGGGCAGGAAGCGGAAAGCTTTTTGACCATACTGCTGTTCTGGGTTGCAGGCGCCTTGTCTGGTACATTGATGCTGGGATTTTCAGAAGTGATTCGGTTGCTGCATGAAATCAATCAAAAGGTGAAATAAACATGTCCCCCGGCCAGGCCGGGGGCTTTTTTTCCCCTTCACCCCAGCAGCCCCGCGATGTCCTCCACGGTCAGGTGTGGCTGCAGGGCCAGGTCGATGCCGTAGGCCATCATGCGGCTCAGCTCCCGCACCCGCTGGTCGATGTCCCGGGGCGTGACGAACAAGGCATCCCCCTCTGCCGGGGCCTCCTCGCCTATGAGCTGATCCGCCCGGATCACCGTGGGCAGGCCAAGGGCCAGCACCGGCACCCCCAGAGTATTCTGGGATACCTCCCGGCGATGATTGCCCACCCCGGAGCCCGGGGTCAGTCCTGTGTCCGTCAGCTGCAGCACGGCGCAGAGCTTTTCCCGGCCGGCGGCGGCCAGGGCGTCCAGAACGATGACGCACCGGGGGCTTATTTTTTCCGCCGCCGCGGCGATGAGCTCGGAGCTCTCCAGACCCGTCTCCGCCAGGACCCCGGTGGCCAGGGCCGCTACGGAGGAAAAGCCTGCGAACTCCTCCGGCATGGCCTGCAGCATGTGCCGCGTCACCAGGATGTGCGGCAGGGCCAGAGGGCCCACAGCGTCCGCCGTCAGGGAGCGGTTGCCCAGGCCCACCACCAGCACCGGCCTATCGCCCTCCGGCAGCAGCGCCGTCAGCTCCCGGGCAATGCACCGGGCGCCCCGGGCGAAGAAATCCCGCTGCCGCTGCAGGTAGGGCGCCAGCTCCATGGTGATGTATTTCCCCACAGGCCGTCCCAGCTTCTCCGCCTGCTGCGGGTCTGTGAGATCCATGGCCGTCAGGGCGTAGCCGTCCCGCACCCGCCGGCGCACCGCCAGGCCCGGCCGACTGGTGAGACGGGTGGTTTTCAGCTGTGCCTGGGCCGCTTCCAGCGCCAGATCCGTTCCCAGTACGCTCACGCTTGTGGTCACACCCCTTCTGAAAACACAAAATGTTGTGGCTGAACTGTAGTTTGCCGCCGGAATCAGAAAATATTCAATTTTTTCCGGCAAATCTCAAAAAAAGACTTGCAATTTGAAAGAAACAATGCTAAAATATCATCCTGCGTGGATGTTTTTTTCTGAAGCGCGAAATTGATCATCGGGGAGGTGTTTGGTTTGCCGAATATCAAGTCTGCTAAGAAGCGTGTTCTGGTGGCAGAGGCGAGAAATGCTCGCAACAAAGCCAATAAGTCCGCACTGAAGACTGCTATCAAGAAGTTCGAGGCTGCTGCCGTTGAAGGCAATCGCACCGAGGCCGAGGGCGCTTACAAGGTTGCAGTGAAGAGCATCGACAAGGCCGCCGCTAAGGGCCTGCTGCACAAGAACAACGCAGCCCACAAGAAGAGCGCGCTGACTCTGAAGCTGAACAACATTGGCTGATGAACCAAACCAAAAGGACACCCACAGGGTGTCCTTTTTTTGCCCATTTTGAGGGGGACGAGGGATGCGGATCGCCGCAGCCGGTGTGCGCACCGGCTTCGTAATGACAGTTTTTTACATGGAATGCGGTGCAAATCCGGTTCGGGTCGTCCGGGAGGCCGACCCCTACGCACCGGTTACCGATAAAAAACCGTAGGGGGCGGCGTCCTCGACGCCCCGCTGGCACCAGCTTTCTTGTTATGCGTAGGGGGCGATGCCCACATCGCCCCAACCGGGTGGCTGCCGGGCGGTGCGCTTCTACCCTGTCACCGGTGTGGTGATCCGCATCCTCCGTGCCCTGCCGTTTTTGCTCTGCCGCGGACGCTGCTCCCTGCGAGACCCTTTTTCGCTTCCCCGCAAAATTCCCTCTTGACTACCGGGACAAAAAGTGATACCCTAAACGCATTACAGGCGATGATGGGCGTGGCGGCCCGGAGCTGCGGGAGGAAATGCCCGCCGGTTGGCACCGTTACGGCCCTAGAGTGCGGGAAAACCCGAATTCAGGTGGAACCACGGACTATGCTTTTAGTTCGCCCTGAGCTGCGTCGGCAGTTCAGGGCGTTTTTGTTTTTTACTGAGCTGAAAAATCTTACCATAAAGGAGAATCGCTATGAAAAACACCGAAAAGACCATGGACAAGATCGTTGCCCTGTGTAAAAACCGCGGCTTCATTTTCGCCGGGTCCGAGATCTACGGCGGCCTGGCCAACACCTGGGACTACGGCCCCCTGGGTGTGGAGCTGAAGAACAACATCAAGAAGGCCTGGTGGAAGAAGTTCGTCCAGGAGAATCCCTACAACGTGGGCCAGGATGCAGCCATTCTGATGAATCCCCAGACCTGGGTGGCCAGCGGCCATCTGGCGGGCTTCTCTGATCCCCTCATGGACTGCAAGGAGTGCAAGGAGCGCTTCCGGGCCGACAAGCTCATTGAGGACTGGGCCCATGAAAACGGCGTGGAGCTGCCCAAGCCCATCGATGCCTTCTCCCAGCAGGAGATGAAGGAGTATATCGACGACAAGAACATTCCCTGCCCCACCTGCGGCAAGCATAATTTCACCGACATCCGGCAGTTCAACCTGATGTTCAAGACCTTCCAGGGCGTCACCGAGGATGCCAAGAACACCGTTTACCTGCGGCCCGAGACCGCCCAGGGCATCTTCACCAACTTTGTCAACACCCAGCGCACCACCCGGCGCAAGCTGCCCTTCGGCGTGTGCCAGATCGGTAAGTCCTTCCGCAATGAGATCACCCCGGGCAACTTCATCTTCCGCGTCCGGGAGTTCGAGCAGATGGAGCTGGAGTTCTTCTGCAAGCCCGGCACCGATCTGGAGTGGTTCAACTACTGGCGCACCTTCTGCCACAACTGGCTGCTGGGCATCGGCCTGAAGGACGAGAACCTGCGCCTGCGGGACCACGACCCGGAGGAGCTGTGCTTCTACTCCAAGGCCACCACGGACTTTGAGTTCCTGTTCCCCTTCGGCTGGGGCGAGCTGTGGGGCGTGGCGGACCGCACCGACTACGACCTGACCCAGCACCAGAACACCTCCGGCAAGGACCTGACCTACTTTGATCCCGAGACCAACCAGCGCTACATTCCCTATGTAGTGGAGCCGTCCCTGGGCGTGGAGCGCAGCGTGCTGGCCGTGCTGTGCGATGCCTACGATGAGGAAGTGGTGGACGAGAGCAAGAACGACGTGCGCGTGGTGCTGCACCTGCACCCGGCTCTGGCCCCCTACAAGGCGGCCATCCTGCCCCTGAGCAAGAAGCTCTCCGAGCCCGCCCGGAAGATCTACGAGGACTTGGCCAAGGAGTGGATGATCGACTTTGACGAGACCGGCTCCATCGGCAAGCGCTATCGTCGGGAGGACGAAGTGGGTACGCCCTTCTGCATCACCGTGGACTTTGACACCGTGGGCGACGCCGAAAAGGCCGGCGACAACTGCGTCACCGTCCGTGAGCGGGACAGCATGGAGCAGGTGCGCGTGCCCATCAGCGAGCTGAAGGCGTACCTGGCCGAGAAGCTGGCGTACTGATATAAAGGTATAAATAGGTATGAAGCTGAAAAAGCAATTGGCCGCAGGCGCCGCTCTGCTGGCCGTGACCACCGCCGCCTGCGTAAAGCTGGCCCAGTGGGCAGGCAAGAAGATCGACCAGCGGACCAAGAAAAAGAAGTAAATAGAAAACCCGAGGGACAGGCAATGCCTGTCCCTCGGGTTTTGTCAACAGATAAATTTCCATATTTTTACAAGTTTTGATTTTTTCTATTGATTTTTCGGTAAAATATGGTATGCTAAATTTACCGAAAAAACATATAAGTTAGGAGTTATTATATGTTCCAACACCTCAAAGACGAGCTAAAAATGCGCAAGGACGAAGCCAAAAACCTCCAAACCGCCATTGAGCAGGAGAAGGTCCGCTTGCAGCAGGAGCGGGACGCCGCAAAAAAGAGTGTTCTGCGCAAGGTCAAAGCAATTGACACTATGAAACGCAGACAGGAGGATAAGCAGGACATGAAAAAGCTCTCCGAATTTACCACCCAAAAGAAAGCTGAGATTTCCGCAGAGCGGACGCGGCGCGGCCGGGAATTTACCAAAGCAAACTCCTGCCGATTCTCTTTGATTTTCGCAGTGATCATCGCTTTTTCTCTGGTAATATCCGGAATTGTACGCATTGTAAACCACGCACAGGCCGAGAAAAGTTATGAGGAAGCCGTCGCGCTGATCATTGATAAAAAATATGACGCGGCGGAAAAACTGCTGGAGGGCCTATCCTATTCTGACTCCGATAACCTGCTGCGCTATGCGCGACTAGAGAAAAACATCGACGAAAAAAAGGATACCATAGCCGACATAAGCGCCGAACTTTTGCGGATCGATCCCATTTCCAATACGCAAATACAGGAGCGCTTTTCGCAGACATCCACGGAAGTCAAATTTGCCAGCGAAGTGCAAAGCACGATCGAGTCCATCGACCTGGAGACTCTGCCGCCCGATTTGAAGGGCAAAGTCGAGGCCGTGGACAGCTCCATGGAGAAGGTGGGCGCACGGTATGCCCCACTATTGGAAACAGACACATATGAGCGTGCGAAAAAGGTTCTATATCACATTGAAAATAAAACTGACACCGGCGTAGTCATTTTAGCCCTGAACCAGCTGCCGCAAGCGATTTCTTTGGCGGATGAATCCACCGTGAAAGAGATTCGACAGAAGTATGATAGCCTGTCCGATGCAGATAAGAGCGATGTGTGTAATATTCAAACTTTACTCTCCGCCGAAAACACGATACAAACCTTGACAGAGGAGAAAAAGGCCGCAGAGGAAAAAGCGGCCGCGGAGCAAGCTGCAAAGGAAGCCGCTGAGCGGGAAGCGGCTGAAAAAGCAGAAAAAGAAGCCGCCGAGAAAGAAGCCCAAAGCAGCGCAGGATCTTCGGGTGCCCAGCCAGGCCAATCACAAGAGACCAGCAAGCCAAATCATCCGAAGGAGACCGATGGCGTAACCGTATACGTTACACCGACTGGCAAATGCTACCACCTGGACCCGGACTGCGGCGGCAAAAACAGCTCCGCAACCACGTTAACGCGGGCAAAAAATAGTGGTTACCGCCCCTGTAAAAAGTGCGCATTATAATAAAAAACGCTCCTACGGGAGCGTTTTTTATTTTCACCCCGCCCGTCTTGCTTTGGGGATCCGGATGGTGAGCAGGATCTCATCCTCCGTGTCCTGGCGGCCGCAGGCGGCGTCTACCCCTGCCGAGCGCATGAGGGTCAGAGAGCGGTCCAGGCTGTTGAGAAACAGCCGCACATCCTTGAGGATGAACGTGGGCCGCCGGTGGGGCGGCGTGACCTGGATCTTCCGCAGCAGCGACTCGATGTATTCCTCCGTCTGCGCCACGTTCAGCCCCCGGGCGATGATGGTTTTCGCCGCCGCCAGCTGCTCCTCCTCATCCGCCAGGCGCAGCAGCGCCCGGGCGTGGCGCTCGGACAGATCCCCCTGCTGCAGCAGCTCCACCACGGCGCCGGGCAGACGCAGCAGCCGCAGCTTATTGGCCACGGCGGACTGGCTCTTGCCCAGCTTCCGGGCCGCCTCCTCCTGGCTCAGGCCCCAGCGCTGCACCAGCTGGGCGATGGCCGCCGCCTCCTCCATATAGTTCAGGTCCCGGCGCTGGAGGTTCTCCATCAGGGCCAGCAGGGCCGAGTCCTCCTCGTCCACCTGGGCGATGAGGCACGGCAGCTCCTTCAGCCCCGCCAGCTTAGCCGCCCGGAACCGCCGCTCCCCGGCCACCAGTTCATAGTCTTTGCCCCGGGTGCGCACCGTGGCAGGCTGCAGGACGCCGTATTGCCGGATGCTGTCCGCCAGCTCCGACAGGGCCTCCGGATCAAAGGTGCGGCGAGGCTGGTGGGGATTGGGCACGATGTGCTCCAAGGGTATGTACCGGACCCGGCTGGAAAGAAAGTCGGTTTTAAGAATATTTTTCACACAGAACGCCTCCTTTTTTTCCAAATATAACAGTAATAGGCGAAAAAACTGCGGGAAAACCGTCGGGAAATTAAAAAAGTTCCACAGATTATCCCGCCGGAACCCGTGGATCCTCCTCTCAAAAAACAACGCCTGCGCTGACGATTCCACACGTTTCTACACGGTGCGTGCGCGACAAGCGGACATTTGCCGTCAAACTCCACAAAAAACGCCGAAAATCTTGTATGCCCCGCCCATTTCGTTTCGAAAAAAATCCTTGAATTTGTAATATTGTGCAAGAATGTCCCCCGGGCCTCCTTTATACTGAAATCACAGCAAACAGATTACAACAAGGCAAACCAATATACTGTTAGGAGGATTTTATAATGAGTTACGCGGATCATGTGAAGAGCAATATCAAGCTGGTGTGCTGCGCGCGCAAGAAGGGCTATCCCGGCTGGCCCCATGTGGACTTTGACCACGAGGGCATGATGAACCGTTACCTGCCCCAGCTGCAGGCGGCCCTGCCCAACTGCCAGTTCACCGTCGTTTACTACAGCAATGCCGAGGAAGCACAGGCCGGTTTCGCCGATAACGATCAGTATGACGGCGTGGTCATCTTCAACGCCACCCACGGCATCGGCGTGGCCAACGAGTTCGTCCGCCTGGGTAAGCCCGGCGTCATCGTGGATGAGCTGTACGCCGGCTCCGGCGACCTGGTCCGCCTGAACACCCGCATCAACAAGGAGCACCTGCCCATCGTGGTGGTGGCCTCCTCCGATTTCCAGGATACCATCCAGGCCATCCGTCTGCTGCATGTGAGAAAGCAGCTGGCCTCCTCCAAGATCGTTCTGTTCAAGAACTTTGAGCCCATCAGCGAGAGCACCGAGGCCTTCCTGAAGGAAGCCCTGGGCACCGGCAGCACCTGGAAGCGCTACCTGGCCGGCCCCGAGGGTCTGAAGGACAAGCTGAACAAGCTCAAGGAGAACTTCGGCATCGAGGTCATTCTGAAGACCAAGGCCGACCTGGAGCGTTACTACAACGGCGCCGATCTGGCCGAGGCCCAGGCCGTGGCAGACCGCTGGCTGAAGAACGCCGAGGGCTGCATCGAGCCCAGCAAGGAAGACGTGTTCAATTCTGCCAGAATGTATCTGGGTCTGAAGCACTGCGTGGAAGAGGAGCAGGCCGATGCCGTCAGCGTGGACTGCATCATGATGTTCTACACCACGGACCTGTCCGTCTATCCCTGCATGAGCCACTCCCAGATGTGCGATGACGGCCTCACCGGCACCTGCGAGTCCGACATCGACTCCACCCTGACTCAGCTGGCCATCCGCTATCTGACCGGCCGCGCCGGCTTCATCTCCGACCCCGTTATCGACACCGCCACCAACCAGATCATCTATGCCCACTGCTCCGCCGCCACCAAGTGGTTTGGCCCGGACAGCGCTCCCTCTCCCTACTTCCTGCGCTCCCACAGCGAGGACCACAACAGCACCTCCATCCAGACCATCATGCCCGTGGGCATGACTGTGACCACCGTGAAGATGGACATCGAGACCCATTCCATGGCGCTGCATACCGCCAAGGCCGTGGGCAATGTCACCGAGGAGAAGGGCTGCCGCACGAAGCTGGCCGGCGAAGTGCCTGACGCCCAGGTCCTGCTGGACAACTGGGATACCGACGTGTTTAGCTGGCACAAGGTCACCTTCTACGGCGACTATCGCAAGGACTTCCTGAACCTGGCTAAGCTCTACAGCATGAAGACGATCCAGGAAGACCGCCTGAATCCCGGCTGCTGAGCGGCACCGGGCTCTGAGTTAGAAAGAAGAAGCAAATTATGGCATATTTAATGGGAATCGACCTGGGCTCCACCAGCATCAAGGCCGTGGTCTATGACGAGACCGGCAACATGATCGCCTGCGGCTCGCAGCCCACGCCGCTGACCCACGACAATCCCGACCAGCCCACCTGGTGTGTCTGGGATCCCAAGCGGATCTGGGACTGCGTGGTGTACGCCTCCATGGAGGCGACCTCCAAGATCAAGAATGTGGAGGAGATCAAGGCGGTGGCCGTGACGGGCTTCGGCATGGACGGCCTGCCCATGGATCGGGACGGCAATCCCCTCTATCCCATGATCTCCTGGCACTGCCCCAGAACCATCCCCCAGTATGAGGCCTTCACCCGGCGCATCGGCGCGGAGAACATTTTCCACCGGACCGGCAAGCGCGCCCAGGCCATCGACACCATCTACCGGATGCAGTGGGTCCAGGAGAATCACCCGGAGATCATGGACGCCACGGACAAGTGGCTGCTCATCGAGGACTATATCAACTACATGCTCTGCGGCGTGAAGGCCACGGATTACTCCATGGCCACCTGCACCTCGGCCTTTGACCAGCGGACCCACGACTGGTGTGACGATCTGCTGCGGGAGGCCGGGATCTCCAAGAGCATTTTTCCCAAGGCATACCAGGCCGGCCGGGTCCTGGGTACCATCCTGCCCATGGCGGCCCGGGAAACGGGCCTGGCACCGGGCACGGTGGTGGTCCTGGGCGGACACGACTACATCTGCGCCGCCCTGGCTACCGGCGCCATCGATGAATCGGTGCTGCTGGACATTACCGGCACCTGGGAAATGCTGGTCCTGGCAACGGATCAGATCAGCATCACCGACAAGCTCTACGAGAGCGGCTACTACCTGGAGGGCCATGTGGCCAAGGACAAGTGCTGCTATGTGGGCAGCACCGTCAGCGGCGACATGACCGAGTGGATGCGCAAGAACCTCTGCGCCGAGGAGCGTATGATCGCCTCGGCCCAGGAGGTGGATGTGTGGACCGCCATCATCGACGCGTGCCACAAATCGCCTCCCGGCAGCAACGGCTGCATGTTCCTGCCGCACTTCTCCGGCGCCGGCGCACCCAACCGGAACCCCAATTCCATGGGCGCCTATGTGGGCCTGCACAACGCCGTGCGCAAACGCGACATGATGCGCAGCGTCATGGAGGGTCTGGATTACCAGTTCCGCATGATGGTGGAGTCGTTCACGGAGAACCGCCTGGGCTCGCCCCAGCGGATCATCGCCACCGGCGGCGCGGCATACAACAAGTTCTGGATGCAGAACAAGGCGGACATCACCGGCCATTGTCTTGAGGTCCCGGAACTCTATGAGGCGACGCCCCTGGGCGCGGCCATGGTGGCGGGACTTGGCATCGGTATCTATGATAACGAGCAGCAGGCCGTGGAGGCCGTGCGCCGCAAGGTCACCGTCTATGAGCCGGATCATGCCCTGCACGAGCAGTACAACGACTACTACCAGAACATTTATGTTCATCTGCAGGACGCCCTGAAAGACATCAATCATGCTATTTCCAAGCGTTTTCGTTAAGCACACAGGAAACCCAACACAGCGGCGGAGCATATCCGCCGCTGTGTTGCACATTGTCGTCAAAAAGCCTCGCAGAGTTTGCCGCCGTGTTGCATTTGGGCCGCAGCCTGTGATATACTGACCTGAGAGGAGGGGATCGCATGCAGTTATCAAAAGTGCAGCTGCAGCGCTGCAGGCAGTGCTGCCAGGACATCCGGCTGCTTTGCGGCGTGGACTGCCGGACGGTGAGCACCCGGGATATTCAGATCCTGCGGGATACGCCGCCCCTGCCGGATTTTTGCGACGAGTCAGCTATATCCGCTGCCGCGCACGGGCCACCCATGCCTACGGCTGCAACGAATCCTACCGCTGGCACAGCCCCTATCTCTATTATTGCCCCCTGGGCCTGGCCTTTGTGGCCCAGTGCATATGTTCGGAGGCCGGGGAGCTGGAGGGAGGCATCACCGCCGGCCCGTTTCTCACCAATGACCGGGAGGATGCCCAGGAGCAAGTGGCCGAGCTGACCAGCGCCGTGTGCATCGACCCGGTCCCCCAGTGGAGCCGGGAGCAGTCCGACACTCTGGGCCGGCTGCTGGAGTTCCTCTGCCAGGGCATGCTCAGCGAGGGCTTCCGCCCGCTGCCTGCGGCCCTGCGGGTGGAGCAGGAGGAAACGGCGGACCTAGGCGCGTCGCTCCAGGAGGAGCGCCAGCTGCAGCAGCTTATCGAGCAGCAGGACCGGGAAGGGGCCAAGGAGCTCATGGACCGGGTGTTTTCCCAGGCATACGCTGCCAACGGCGGCGACACGGAGGCCATGCGCCACCGGGTCATGGAGCTGTCCGTCATGCTCTCCCGGGCGTGTGTCAGCGCCGGGGCGGACGTGCAGGAGATCTTCGGCCGCAGCGACTACCTGGCCGCCATCCGGGAGTTTTCCACCGTGGACCAGCTCTACGGCTGGATTACCTCCGTGCTGCGCCGGTTCATGGACTATACCTTTGAATTCCAGCAGGTGCGCCACTCCAACGCCCTGTTCAACGCCCAGCGGTTCATCCGCCAGCATTATGCGGAGAAGCTGACCCTGGAGAGCATCGCGGCGGAGGTCTGCCTCAGTCCCGGCTACCTCAGCAGCCTGTTCAAGGCCGAGGCAGGGGAGAGCCTGTTTGCCTATCTGAACCGCTTCCGGGTAAAGCGGAGCCAGCAGCTGCTGCTGGAGAGCAATGCCTCCCTGGTGGACGTTGCCCACGCCTGCGGCTTTGAGGATCAGAGCTACTTTGCCCGGGTCTTCAAGAAATACACCGGGGTCTCCCCGGGCAAATACCGGCAGAAAAAGGGCCGGATCTAAGGAGTGGGGATGCTTCGGCGGGCAGAAAGCAGAGGGGCAGCCCCACTTGACAGCCCCCAATTTTCTGCTATAATAAACGTAGACAGGCGCTGCGACAAGCGGTTAGCTCGGATTAGTTAAGAGTTCAAAGCGAAGCCTTGAAACCGTCACTTTGCCGAGTGGCGGTTTCTGCTTTTCACAATGATCGTCACGGTGAACCGTCCGATATGTAAAGTGATCCGCATAAGCAGCACCCCCTTTCGGGTGGTGTAGCCAACCGCCTGCCGTTCGTGCAGCGCCTGACGAAATTATAGCAAACTAGGCGAATTCTGTCAATGTAAGGACGAAAAACCGCGCAACAGCCCCATTCACCCCACAAAAAAAGGAGGACACCCACCGGGTGTCCTCCTTTGCTATTCATCTGTAAACCGGGCCTTACTTGATGGGCTCGCCGGCGGCCTCCTTGGCCTTGATCTCCTTCATGGCATCCTTGTGGCTCAGGTTCACGCGACCCTTTTCGTCGATCTCCGTGACCTTTACCCACATCATGTCGCCCACCTTGCAGGCGTCCTCCACCTTCTCGATACGGTGGTCGGCCAGCTTGGAGATGTGCACCAGGCCATCCTTGCCGGGGGCCAGCTCCACGAAGGCGCCGAAGGTCATCAGCCGCACCACGCGGCCATAGTACAGGGCGCCCACCTCGGGCACGAACACGATGTCGTCGATGCACTTCTTGGCGATGGCGCAGCTCTCGGCGTCGGGGGAGGCGATGTGGATGGTGCCGTCGTCGTCGATGTCGATCTTGGCGCCGGACTCTGCCACGATCTTCTGAATCACGCTGCCGCCCTTGCCGATGACCTCGCGGATCTTGTCCGGGTCAATGTGCATGGTGACCATCTTGGGGGCGTACTTGCTGACCTCGGGCCGGGGCTCGGCGATGCAGGGCAGCATGACCTGGTCCAGGATCTGGCAGCGGGCATCGTAGGTGATGTCCAGAGCGTTCTTGATGATCTCCATGGTCAGGCCGTCGTTCTTCAGGTCCATCTGGATGGCGGTGATGCCCTTCTTGGTGCCGGCCACCTTGAAGTCCATCTCGCCGTGGAAGTCCTCCACGCCCTGGATGTCGATAAAGGTGGTGAAGTCGTCGCCGTCCTGGATCAGGCCGCAGGAGATGCCGGCCACAGGGGCCTTGATGGGCACGCCGGCATCCATCAGTGCCAGGGTGGAGCCGCAGATGGAGCCCTGGGAGGTGGAACCGTTGGAGGACACGACCTCAGACACCACGCGGATGGCATAGGGGAACTCCTCTACCGGGGGAATGACGGGCAGCAGGGCACGCTCAGCCAGGGCGCCGTGACCGATCTCACGCCGGCCGGGGCTGCGGGCGGGCTTGGCCTCGCCTACGGAGTAGCCGGGGAAGTTGTAGTGGTGCATGTAGCGCTTCTCGGTCTCTTCCCAGATGGTGTCCAGCTTCTGATTGGCGGACAGGGTATCCAGGGTGCAGACGGAGAGCACCTGGGTCTGGCCGCGGGTGAACAGGCCGGAGCCGTGGACCCGGGGCAGCACGCCCACTTCGGCGTCCAGAGGACGAATTTCATTCTTCTGGCGGCCATCCACACGGTGGCCCGCCAGCAGCCAGGCCTTCACGATCTTCTTCTGGAACTTGTAGGTGAACTCGTCCAGGTACTGGTCCATATCCGGATACTCCTCCAGATACTTCTCGTGCCAGTGCTCGATCATCTCGTTCCAGCGGGCCTCACGGACGTTCTTGTCGTCGGTGTCCATGGCGGCCTTGGCCTCGTCCATGAAGTCGTGAACGATCTTGTCAAACAGCTCCTGGTTGAAGTCGGCGTGGGGATAGTCAAACTTGGGCTTGCCGATCTCGGCGACCATCTGATTGATGAGGGCGATCTGCTTCTGATTCTCCTCGTGAGCCATGCGGATGGCCTCGTACATCACATCGTTGGGCACCTCGTTGGCGCCGGCCTCGATCATGACCACCTTCTTGCCCGTGGACACCACGGTCACGTCCAGGTCAGAGACTTTGCGCTGCTCGCTGGTGGGGTTAAAGACCAGCTTTCCATCCACCAGGCCCACCTTCAGGGCGGCCACGGGGCCGTTCCAGGGAATGTCAGAAATGGCCAGGGCGGCGGAGGTGCCGATGAGGGCGGCTACCTCGGGGGAGCAATCGTGATCCACCGCCATCACGGTACACATGACGGACACATCGTTGCGGAAATCGGAGGGGAACAGGGGGCGGATGGGCCGGTCGATGACGCGGCTGGTGAGGATGCCCTTCTCGCCGGGGCGGCCCTCGCGGCGGTTAAAGCTGCCGGGGATGCGGCCCACGGAGTACATCTTCTCCTCGAAGTCCACGCTCAGGGGGAAGAAGTCGATGCCGTCCCGGGGACGGG
>CAMBKF010000007.1 GCA_945868085.1 uncultured Oscillibacter sp. | reverse complement strand
AGATTATGGCTAAGAATATGCAGCCTATCGCCAAGCGTTGCAAGGCGCTGGGTATCTCTCCTGCTGTCATGGGTTACGCCAAGAAGGAGACCAAGCGCAACCCCGGCGGCCAGATGAGAAAGAAGAAGAGCGAGTATGCCATCCAGCTCAATGAGAAGCAGAAGGTGAAGTTCGTCTACGGCATCCTGGAGAAGCAGTTCCGTATGTATTACGAGAAGGCTTCCGCCATGCCCGGCAAGACCGGCGAGAACCTGCTGACCCTGGTTGAGCGCCGGCTGGATAATGTGGTCTATCGTCTGGGCTTTGCCATGACCCGCCGCGAGGCTCGTCAGCTGGTGAACCACGCCCATTTCACCGTCAACGGCAAGAAGGTCAACATTCCTTCCTACCTGGTGCGCGTGGGCGATGTGATCGAGGTCAAGGAGAGCAGCCGCTCCTCCGCCGCCTTCAAGCGCTTCACTGCAGAGGATGCTCCTCTGGTCACCGTTCCCACTTGGCTGGAGCGTGACAAGAATGCGCTGAAGGGCACCGTGACCAGAATGCCCGCTCGTGATGACATTGATATGCCCATTGAGGAACACCTCATCGTCGAGCTGTACTCCAAGTAATAGGGTCGAGACCCTCAAACTGAACTGGAATCGAATACGGTGCGGAGCGTAAACTCCGCCCAACTGAAATGAAGGAGGGTACTGCATGATCGAAATTGAGAAGCCTCAGATCGAGTGTATTGAAACACCTGGCGATGCTTCCTATGGAAAGTATGTGATCGAACCCCTGGAGCGCGGCTACGGAACGACACTGGGCAATGCCCTGCGTCGGATCCTGCTCTCCTCTCTGCCCGGCACCGCAGCCACCAGCATCAAGATTGCCGGTGTGCAGCACGAGTTCTCCACCATCCCCGGCGTCAAGGAGGATGTCACGGAGATCGTGCTGAACATGAAGAATCTGCTGACCAAGCTGCACTGCGAGGGTACCAAGACCGTCTTCATCGAGGCCACGGGTCCCTGCGAGGTCACCGCCGGCGACATCAAGCCCGACGGCGAGGTGGAAGTCCTGAATCCCGAGCTGCACATTGCGACCCTGGATGTGGGTGCCACCCTGAGCATGGAAGTGACCCTGAGCCACGGCCGCGGCTATGTGTCCGCCGACCGGAACAAGGCCATGCGCCCCGGCGTCATCGGCGTCATCCCCATCGACTCTATCTACACCCCTGTGTATAAAGTCAACTACACGGTGGAAAAGACCCGTGTCGGCAACATGAGCGATTTCGATAAGCTGACGCTGGAAGTGTGGACGGATTCCACCATCTCCGCCCGGGACGCCGTGTCCCTGGGTGCCAAGATCCTCTGCGACCACTTTGCCCTGTTCACCGATCTGTCCGACAATGTGGGCGGCGAGCCCGTCATCGTGGAAAAGGCCGGTGACGATCAGAGCAAGCAGCTGCAGATGACCATTGAGGAGCTGGATCTGTCTGTGCGCAGCTTCAACTGCCTCAAGCGTGCCAACATCAACACCGTGGAGGATCTGATCTCCAAGACGGAAGACGAAATGATGAAGGTCCGCAACCTGGGACGCAAGTCTCTGGAGGAAGTCATCAACAAACTGGCCATGATGGGTCTGCATCTGGCCGGTGAAGAAAACAACTAACCTGCGCGGCCCCGCGCAGTAAGATCCTTACAAGGAGGAAACAGAAATGCCCGGAACTCGTAAGCTCGGTAAGACTACCGATCAGCGTATGGCGATGCTCCGTCAGCAGGTCACCGATTTCCTGGACAATGGCCGGATGGAGACCACCGTCACCCGCGGCAAGGAGATCAAGCCCCTGGCTGAAAAGATGATTACCCTGGGCAAGAAGGGTGATCTGGCTGCCTATCGTCAGGCACTGAGCTTCATCACCAAAGAGGATGTTGCCAACAAGCTGTTCAAGGAGATCGCTCCTGAATATGCCGAGCGCAACGGCGGCTATACCCGCATCATCCGCACCGGCGTCCGCCGCGGCGATGCTGCCGAGACCGCCATCATCGAGCTGGTCAAGTAAGCAGTCCAAAACGTAAAAAAGCCCTTTGCTATGATGCCCGCGTCATAGCAAAGGGCTTTTTTCATTTGTATTACCCGCCCCGCCGGGGCTTGCGCAGAGGGAAACGGGATGGTATACTGGGCGTGTAAAGCTGTAGTTGCCGAAAAAAACAGGCCGCGCAACCTGGGGTTGGTGGCAAAATTTACCCCGGGGCCTGTATAATAGAAAAAAACCGAAGGGGAGGATAAGACAGATGCAGATGATACGCTGCGCCGCCTGCGGCAGGCGCTATGATTACCGGCAGGAGGGCTGCTGTCCCCACTGCGGCGCCTATAACCGCCCGCCCCGCCGGGAATGGGTGGAAGCCGACGGCTCTATTCACCATGAGGAAAATGGCGCCGCACCTCGCCCCGGCAAGGTATGCTATGAGGAAAAGACCTGCTATGAAGATAAGCAGTGCTTTGAGGAGCAGACCCGCAAGCCCCGAAAGAAAGCGGCTGCCCCCGCTGCCCAAAGCGGCGAGCGAGTGGTGAAAAGCTTTCAGAAGTCATTTAAAACCCATTCCTCCAGGAGAGGGACACAGAATGGCGGCGCAG
The DNA here is from genome assembly GCA_945868085.1 of uncultured Oscillibacter sp. Classification (GTDB taxonomy): domain Bacteria; phylum Bacillota; class Clostridia; order Oscillospirales; family Oscillospiraceae; genus Vescimonas. The sequence continues at coordinate 58,239 of CAMBKF010000007.1, read as the reverse complement.
TCACCGGGCTGATCGCCTTTGTGCTGGTATTCGCCCTGCTGATGATAAGGGCCAGCGGCCTGCTGGATAAGATATTCCGGGACGATAACAGCGGGAATAACGGCGGCTGGTCCGACAGCAACGACGATTGGAACTCCAATTACCGCGACATCGACGCCGACTGCGGCGATGAGATCGACATCAACGATGACCTGACCATTCAATTTTTGGGTTATGTCTCCGGCGACAGCGGCCAGGTATATGTCCTCTATTGGGCCAACGACTATGACCTTGCCAAAGAGTTGCTGGACGGCGGCTTTATTATGCTTTCGGACGGCACGGAGGACTCCGGCTACCCCTCCAGCGATGTGGAAGACGGCTATATACTCTTCAACACCGATGCCCCCGGCACCCAGTGGCAGGATCTCATCATCTACGGCTCCACCGCCGGCGACATGATCACCATCCGCGGCCTTCTCCCCCACGAAGGTGTCGATGTGCAGGAGTATGGGCTCCCCAGCGACGCCTCCCTGGCAGCATAAAAATCGCCCCGCGAAGCGCATCCGTAGGGACGGACGACTCTGTCCGCCTGCTGCACAGCTCTCAATGTATCCGTAGGGGCGGGGTTCTACCCCGCCCGCCTATTCAGAACTGCCCTCCGCGGCGGCGCGCATGAGTACCCCTCTGCAATCAAAAAAGCCGCCCGAAGCTCTGTACTTCGGGCGGCTTTTTATTCACTTCACAAGCCGATCCGCCTTGCTTACAGGCCGGCGGCAACCATGCAGTCCAGCACCAGGGTCAGAACGATGAACACGGCACCGACCCACTTGGTGGCCTTAGCCAGCTTGGCGTCAATGGTCCGGGCCTTGCCCTTGGACATATAGGAATCCGCAATGCCGCCGATGGCGCCGGACAGGCCCTGGCTCTTGCCGGACTGGAACAGAACGATCAGAATAAGGACCAGAGCGGCCAGCAGCTGCACGATGGTGATAGCAATCAACATAATATTTTTCCCTCCGATTTATTGGATGCCCGCAGGCATAATATCCATCAAGTAATGCTCATAATACCATATTCCTGTATAAAATGCAAGCAGAAAAGCGGAAAGAAAACAAAAAAATTACTCGAACAGTTGTTGCAACCTGCAAAAACTTGTGTTATAATAAAAATGAGAAAAATGCAGGAGGGGATTTTATGCAGAAGCTCACCGCCATGCAGCAGAAGATCTATGATTATATTGCCAACGCCGTCCGCACCCAGGGCTACCCGCCCTCCGTCCGGGAGATCGGGGAGGCCGTGGGGCTGAAGTCGCCCTCAACGGTGCATTTTCATATCAAACACCTGGAGGAGCTGGGATACATCACCAAGAGCGGCCGCAAAGGCCGCGCCCTGACGCTGACGGAGCGGGAGAGCCCCGCCGCCCCGGCCGCTGCCCCCCAGGAGCCGGAGGTTCCCGCCGGCCGTGTGCCGGTGCTGGGCGATGTAGCCGCCGGCACGCCCATTTTGGCCCAGGAGCATATTGACGATTATATTCCCTTTGATACCCAGGGCCGGGACGGGGAGTATTTTGCCCTGCGGGTCCGGGGCGAGTCCATGCTGAACGCCGGTATTTTGCCCGGGGATCTGGTGGTGGTGCATCAGCAGCCCACAGCCCATAACGGCGAGATCGTGGTGGCCCTGCTGGAGGATGAGGCTACGGTGAAGCGCCTTTCCCGCAGAAACGGAGAGGTTTGGCTTTTGCCGGAAAACGAGGCGTACAGCCCCATTGACGGCCGTCATGCGTCTATATTGGGTAAGGTGGCCGCCGTTGTGCGCACCTATTCCTGACAGAAGAGCAGAATCCCCGCAGCGCACGCGCTGCGGGGATTTCAGATTATCGCAAACTCCTTCCGCGTTTCCGGCAATAGGATAAATTACCGCTTGGTCGGCACAAGGAATAATCCCACTTGCGCCCAGGCCGCAGGCAAAATGGATCCAACCCTTTGCCGCCCGCAGGCGGAAAATGCACGGGGGACTTTGAGACAGGTTCAGGAGCGAGCCCGCTGTCGGGCTTGCTCCTTTTTTGCATTCTCCGTGGCACGGTTATGCGTTCATTTTCGTCCAGCTGCGGGAGTTTTCCTATTCTTTCCTCTTTTTTTCTCATATGTGTGGACAAAGGGGATCGGCTGTGCTATCCTTACTTTGAATAAGTATCCCCACGGCCCCTTGCGGCAGCCGCCGGGCAGAAAGGATGGGCTTTCTCTTGACACACTCCTCCGCAAAACCGAATCGCATCAAGCGGATCCTCTCCGCTTTTCTGGCGGTGCTCCTGCTGGCAAGTCTTGTGCTCCCCGTGCTGGGCAGCGTCGGCGAGGACGCCTACGTCAACGACGACGCCATCAACGTCCGCTCCGGCCCCGGCGCCTCCTACAGCTCCGTGCAGTTTGGCAAAAGCAAGGCCATCCGGCTCTACCGGGGTCAGTATGTAAAGATCATTGCCACGGAAAAGGGGCCCGACGGCGCATCCTGGTATCAGATCGTCTTCACCTATAACGGCTATACCAAGATGGGCTACATGCGCAGCGATTTCGTCACACGCATCGGTGATGACAGCGCCTACCAGGCCTATCTGACCGAGCAGGGCTTCCCCAAGACCTACCAGCCCTATCTCCGGGCGCTGCATGCCGCCAGCGGCGGTCAGTGGACCTTTGTGGCCTACCATACGGGGCTGAAATGGTCGGATGCCCTGGAGAACGAATCCACCCTGGGCCGGGCCCTCATCCATGGGAACTACGGCACCGCCCTGCGTTCCACCGCCCCCGGCGCGTACGACAGCAAGACCGGCCAGTGGAAGGAGTACGAGCCCGACTGGTACGCAGCCAGCCGCCAGACCGTGGCCTACTACTTAGATCCCCGCAGCTACCTGACGGACGGCACCTGCATCGCCTTTGAGCAGCTCTCCGGCGGCGAGGACGTGACCCACGCGCAGCTGAAGAAGGTGCTGGCCGATTGCGCCTGGGCCACCGACGCCATCATAGACGAATTCATCAAGGCCGGCTCCCAGGAGGAGCTGGAGAAGGCGAAGCAGACGGAGCTGAAGCGTCTGCGGAGCGAGGGCAAGACCGAGGCCGCTGACCGGCTGGAGGCGGTGACTGTCTCCGGCGTCAGCCCCATCTTCCTGGCGGTGAAGGCCCGGAGCGAGATCGGCACCTCCTCCACCAAAAACGCCACCGGCTATCTCCTCAGCGACGGCAAAAAGTACTATAACTTCTTCAACATCGGTGCCTACGGCGGCAGCGACCCCAACTACAACGGCATCCTCTATGCCCAGAGCAAGGGCTGGGACACCAGCTACAAGGCCCTGCTGGGCGGTGCGTGGTTTATCTTCCGCAATTACATAGAGGCCGGCCAGGATACCCAGTATCTCCAGCGTTTCAACCTTACCCCGCAGTACACCTATGCCTACCAGTACGCCACCGACATCACCTACGCCTACCAGGGCGGCTGGTCCACCTATGAGTCCTACGTCAAAAATGGCCTGGCGGATACGGCCCTGACCTTCTCCGTCCCCATTCTGGAGAATATGCCCGCCGTGACCAAGCTGCCCACCTCCGCCCAGGAGGACGAATACACACCGGATCCCGATCCCGAGCCCGATCCGGATCCGAAACCCGATCCCGATCCCAAACCGGACCCGGACCCGGATCCCGAGCCCCCCACGACCTATGATTATGTGTCCGGCCTCAAGCTGCGCCTCTCGGACTCCTACCTTTCGGGCTTCACCCTGGGCACGCCGGTGAAGACACTCATCGCCCAAATCAAGGCCGTCAATCCGGATGCCGCCGTCACGGTGACGGACGGCAGCGGCAAGGCCGTTTCCGATTCTGCCCTGGTCTCCACCGGCCAGGTGCTGACCATTCGGGACGCCGCCGGCACCTATACCTACACCTGCGTGGTGTATGGGGACGCCAACGGCGACGGCCGCATCGCCGCCACGGATCTGCTGGCGGTGAAGAAGCATATCCTGGGCGTCCGGACCCTTACCGGTGCCTACGCCCGGGCCGCTCAGCTCTCCGGCAGCAAGATCGCGGCCACCTCGCTGCTGGCCATCAAGAAACATATCCTGGGCACCACGCCCATCGTGCAGAAATGAAAAGCAGGTGTTTTATGAAGCATTTCAGAAAATTCTCTCTCAGCTTGCTGCTGACTGGCGCCATGCTCCTGTGCCTGGTGCAGACGAGCTTTGCCGACGGCATTTCCGTTTCCGCCGGTCAGGGCAGCGTCAGCGTGGGCAAGACGGTTGCCTTTTCCATCACCGTCCCCTCCGGTTCGGAGGCATGGACCTACTCCGTGTCCTGGTCCGGCAACCTCACCCTGGAGTCCGGAGACACGGCCCCCATGGGCTTTGAGGGGGATAACCGCACCAATCAGCTGGTGTTCCGGGCCAACAGCACCGGCACCGGCTCCGTGTGGATCTCTGCCGGATCTTACTGCGTCAGGGTAGAGGGCAAAGATAAGCCCGATGACTATGATGCCTCCGGCAGCGCCTCCGTGACCATTGTGGCCGCCGACGAGCCGGACGACAGCGAGCCCACCCCCGCCCCTTCTCCCAGCGGCGGCGATGGCGACAGCAGCGACGATACCCCCAGCCCCTCCCGCAGCGGTAATAACGCTCTTTCCGCACTCACCGTCAGCGCCGGCACTCTGACCCCCGCCTTTGACCCGGCCATAACGGAATATACCCTCTCCCTGCCCAGCCAGTCGGACCGGCTCACCATCACAGCCAGCCCGTCGGATTCCCGTGCCACGGTCCAGGGCGACGGGGAGATCCCCCTCCAGGGCGGTGAAACCAGCTTGCCCGTTGTGGTCACCGCCGAGGACGGCTCCACCAGGACCTATACCATCACTGTCCAGGTGGCCCAGGCCCCCACGCTGTTTCTGGACTATAAGGGCCAGAAGCTGGGTGTAGTGAAGGATGTGTCCCAGGTCACGCCCCCTGCGGGCTTTGCCCCTGCCGAGCCCGTGGCCTATAACGGCGATACCCTCCCCATCTGGACGGATGTCTCCGGCAAGCGCACCCTGGTCTACCTCGTGGACGAAAAGACCGCCGCCGAGGGCTTCTATCTATTCTCCCAGGCCACCGGCGTCCAGTCCCCTTACCTGCCCCTCCTCTGCGGCAGCGTCACGTATATTTATACGGATATTCCCCAGGATCTTTCCGCCGTCCCCGGACTAACCCTGTCTACGGTAAAGGCCTTCGGCCAGACCCTCAACGGCTGGACCTATAACGATGCCTCCCTGCAGGATTTCTGCGTGCTGTACCTCATGGACGAAGCCGGGAACTACGGCTACTACACCTACGATTCCCGGGAGGAGACGCTCCAGCGCTTCAGCGGCGCCGTCTACGCCGATGATGCGGGCCAGAGCCTCCGCGTCCCCATGCTGTATGTGTATATCGCCGGCGGCGCGGCATTGGTGCTGCTGATCCTTGTGATCGTTTTCGCCTCGGTAGCCGGCAGCCGCGGCAAAAAGCTGCGCCTGCTGCCCGATACCAGCGAGTCCATCCCCGTGGCAGCTGAAGAGGCCCCGGAGACTGCTTCCGATGCCGCGGCCGAGCCGGAGTCGCTCCCCGCCGCCCCTTCACAGGAGGAACCGTCCCCGTCCGCCGACACCGCAGAGCCTCTCGCCGAAGCCCCTACTCCGGCGCCTGCTCAGCCGGAGCCACCGGCCGACACCTCCGCCCCGGCCCCCGATGCTGCTCCTTCGGAGCCTGCGCCGGATGCAGCCCTGGAGGATACCCTCCGGCACCTCCCCCTGGATGAGCTGCTGCGGGACATCCATGACCTGTGATTTCTAAATGCAAATATCCCACGCAAGGCTGTGCCTTGCGTGGGATATTTTGTTTGCCGTCCCGTGATTTTCGCCGCGGCGGCCTGTTTTCGTATTTCCGTTCTCTCAGAACGACACCGTCTCCGGGTCCGGCTTCTGGCAGGCGCTGATGCGGTCCACATACAGCACCGGTCCCTCGCCCTGATAGGCCTCACACTGCTCCTTTTTCACCGTGGCGTGGATCTTCACCCAGTCCCGGTTCTTGAAGCGGTCCATACCCTCGCCCTTGCACACCAGGGCCAGAAACTGCATGTCGTTCTCGCAGCATACCATGGCAAAGCGGCCCGGGCAGTCCACGCCCTTGAACTTCTTGGAGTGGCACATCACGGCCTTGAAGGTGACGCTGACCCCCTCGTAGCGCTCCGGATGGTCCATCAGGTCCACATACCAGATGCCGTAGTCCTCGTCCGCCACCTCCAGGTGGCCGCTGGACAGGTCAAAGGGCATCATGTCCTCGGTGACGTACTCCTCGCTGGTGCCGTCCTCGTTTTCCAGATAGATGTCCGCCCGGCGGTTGGCCATGCGCAGGTTCCGCTTGCGCAGATCCTCCCGCAGGGCCTCGTTGCAGCGGTTGAAGATGATCATGTCCGCGTTGGAGACCTTCTCCATCACCAACTGGCCCATGTTCTTCAGGTACGGCTCAAAGGTCCTGGCATCCATCAGGCAGATGATCTGATACAGGATCCAGTTTCCCGGCAGCCCGTCCCGGTACAGGGGCTCCATCATCCACATGCCGTTGTACTCGATGATGACCTGCTTGGGGCGATATTGCTTTTCCAGCTTTTTAAACAGCTCCGGCGTCAGCTCCTTTTGGTCCTCCACCGTGTAGGTAAACACGTTGAAAAGCCCGTGGGGGTCGTACTCCTCCTCCCCCTCCTCGCAGCAGATGAGCAGGGTCTTGTCCTCGGCGGCAAAGCCGTCCTTGAGGATGCCGTTTATGAAATTCGTCTTGCCGGCGTCCAGAAACCCGGCAATGAGATATACAGGAATGTCCATAGTCTTTCTCCCTTACAGGCCGAACAGCTCTTTCAGCTTGCCCTCGTCCAGCTTGGACCCGATGACGCACAGCCGGCCGGTGTAGTCCGCTGGGCCGAAGCGCACCTCGTGCTCCTCGGGCACATAGTCAAAGTGCAGCCACTTGCCGTTCTCGCAGGGCACGATGCCCTTGGCCCGCAGGATGGCGCCGTACTCGCCGCCGTCCAGGGCCGCCAGGATCCGGTCGATGTCCGCCTGGGTAAAGGTCTTGGGCGTCTCGGCGCCCCAGCTGGTGAATACCTCGTCGGCGTGGTGGTGATGGTGGTGGCAGGAGCACTCGTCATCGTGATGATGCTCGTGCTCCTCGTCCTCGTCATGGTCGTCATGGTCGTGGTCATGATGGTGTTCGTGCTCGTCATGCTCCTCATGGTCATGGTGATGATGGTGGTGTTCTTCCTCCTCGGCCTCATGCTCAGCCCGGATGCGCTCCATCAGCTCGTCCGCCAGGGACACCTTCTCCATAGCCGCCAGAATGGTCTTGCCGTCCAGCTCGTCCCAGGGGGTGGTGATGATGGCGGCATCCTGATTCTTCTCCCGCAGCAGGGCCACAGCGGCCTGCAGCTTCTCGGGGCTCACCTTTTGGGTGCGGCTGAGAATGATGGTTCCGGCGGTCTCGATCTGGTTGTTGTAAAACTCGCCGAAGTTCTTCATGTACACCTTCACCTTGGAGGCATCTGCCACGGTGACGAAGCTGTTCAGCTTCATTTCCGGCACATCCTTCACGGTGTTCTCCACCGCCAGGATGACGTCGGACAGCTTGCCCACGCCCGAGGGCTCAATGAGGATGCGGTCGGGGCTGAACTTCTTCTGCACGTCCACCAACGCCCGGCCGAAGTCACCCACCAGGGAGCAGCAGATGCACCCGGAGGACATCTCGCTGATCTGCACCCCGGCATCCTTCAGAAAGCCGCCGTCAATGCTGATCTCGCCGAACTCGTTCTCAATGAGCACCAGCTTCTCGCCCTTGTAGGCCTCGGCCAGCATCTTCTTAATGAGCGTGGTCTTTCCTGCGCCCAAGAAACCGGATACAATATCAATCTTAGTCATAAATCGTGCTTCCTTTCTGACTTTTGTATGTAAAATAAAATGTATAAACTGTATTCACCGGGGCTGCCGCCTACATCGTCCCGCCCTGCTGCCAGGCGTGCATTGCACTTCTTGAATCTGTCATTGCGAACCAGTGACCGATGTCACTGGTGTGGCAATCCGTAATACCCACCGCACGCCGCGCTTTCTCCTTATCTTATTTATCTTATCCCATTTTCCAAAAAAAGCAAGGCTTCCCCTGTGAATTTTTTGTGATAACCCCCACATCTTCTTTTTTCCTGTTGCCAAACGCGCCGAAATGGTGTAAAATAAGTCCATTGACAGTCCTCCGTGTGAAGCTGCGGAGCCGGTCTTGCGCAATGGATACCCACGAATCATGTCAGGCGGGGAACCGAGCAGCATTAAGAGGGATCATCCATGTGCCGCAAGGGCGCCGGCTCTGTGGCTTCATGGGGAGGACTATCTATTTCAGCAAAAATTCCACAGGGATTTTTGCTGAAAGGCTTGCAGCCCGCCGCGCGCATAATTTTGACGCCCTGCGTCAAAATTCCACACTGGCGGGCGGCAAACTCTGCGGGACTATATTTTATCAAGGGAGGCAGGTCCATGTATCAGGCGCTCTATCGCAAGTGGCGGCCCATCACCTTTTCCCAGGTGGTCGGTCAGCAGCACATCACCGATACCCTCCAGCGCCAGGTAGCCGAAGGCCGCACCGGCCATGCCTATCTCTTTACCGGCACCCGGGGCACCGGCAAGACCACCTGCGCCCGAATCCTGGCCAAGGCCATCAACTGCCTGCACCCCATCGACGGCGCTCCCTGCAACCAGTGCGAGGCCTGCCGGGGCATTGACGAGGGCCGCCTGCTGGACATCACCGAGCTGGACGCCGCCAGCAACAACGGCGTGGATAACGTCCGGGCTCTCCGGGAGGAAGCAGTGTATACCCCCTCGGTGCTGAAAAAACGCGTGTACATCATCGATGAGGTGCACATGCTCTCCACCCCGGCCTTTAACGCCCTGCTGAAAATTCTGGAGGAGCCGCCGGAGCACCTGGTGTTCATCCTGGCCACCACGGAGCTGCATAAGGTCCCGGCTACCATTCTCTCCCGCTGCCAGCGATACTCCTTCAAGCGCATCCTGCCCCAGGACATTGCCCGGCAGCTGCTCTACATCGCCGGGGAGGAAAAAATTGACCTGACCCCCGACGGGGCGGACATCCTGGCCCGGATGGCAAACGGCGCCATGCGGGATGCCCTGAGCCTGCTGGACCAGTGCCGCAGCTTTGAGGGCACGCTGAGCAGCGCCGCTATCCTGGAGCTTTTGGGCCTGGCCGGCGGCGTGCAGACCGCCCAGCTCATGGAGTTCATTCTTCGGCGCAATACCCAGGACGCGCTGCTGCTTTTCGACCGGCTCTACCGGGACGGCAAGGATATTGCGGCCCTTTTGCGGGAGCTATCGGACCTGGGCCGGGATCTGCTGATCCGCCGCACCGCCCCCCAGGGGGGCAGCGCCCTGCTGACAGGGCTGTATGATGACAGCACTCTGACCGCCCTGGGCGACCTGGCCGGCGGCCATCGGCTCATTTATCTGCTGGATGTGCTGGGGCAGACCCAGGCCGCCCTCAGCGGCAGCGGCAGTCTCCGCACGGAGGCGGAGCTGTGCCTCATGAAGCTGTGCGACGAGAGCCTCTGCGGCGATCTGTCCGCCCTCACCGCCCGCCTGGAGCGGCTGGAAAAGGCGGCCGCCAAGGGCTTTGCGGCCCCGGTCTCTGCTGCTCCTGCGGCACCGGCTGCGGCGGCGGCGCCGGTACCTCCCCCGGCCCCCGCGGCACCGGCTCAGGCGGAGCCGCCTGCCCCAGTGGCTCCTGCCCCTTCCAGACCGGAACCTAAGCCCGATCCCGTTCCCCGGGCGCAAGCCCCGAAACCGGAGCCGATCGCACCTGCTCCTCAGCCGGAGGCTTCCCCTGCCGGGGAGGACAGCGGCATTTGGGATCGGCTGAAGGAGCACTATAAGGCCGCTCTGCGGGTGGATAAGCGGGTGTTTCTCAACGGCGCATCCGGCACGCTGGCAGACGGCGTGCTGACCGTTGCCTGCCGGGATGAGATGGTGAAAAACTATCTGGACTGCCCGGAGGTTAACGAGGTTTTGGAGCGCGTCACCGGGAAGGAGACCGGCTGTCCGGTGCGGGTAGTCTTTACCCTGGGAGCCGCACCAAAATCGGGCAAACAGCATAGTACGCCGTCTGTACCCAAACAGAAAAATACTACACCGTCCGCCCCCAAGAGTACACCGGAGCCCACACCGCCGCAGCCGGAGCAGACCCCCCCTTGGGAATCGGCCCCTGCGGGTGCGGACCGGATGAACGAGTTACTGGCCGAGGGCGGCCGGCTGGATCATTTTAACATTAAATAAGGAGCGAAGCAAAATGGCAAAAGGTTACAGTGCAAGAGGCGGATTCACCGGCGGCGCCGGCATGATGCGCCAGCAGCAGCAAATGCAGCAGAAAATTCTGAAGATGCAGCAGGAGATGGAGAAGGCCCAGGCCGATGTGGAAAACGCCACCTTCTCCGCCACCGCCGGCGGCGGCGTTGTGAAAGCCACGGTCAGCGGCAAGCGCCAGCTCACCGAGCTGACTATCCAGCCGGAGGCGGTGGATCCCGAGGATGTGGAGATGCTCCAGGATCTGGTGATCTCCGCGGTGAACGAGGCCATGCGCCAGGCGGAGGACGCCATGGAGAGCAGCATGCAGAGTCTCACCGGCGGGCTGAATATCCCCGGTTTCGGCCTGTAAAACAGCAAAACACAGGAACTCCCGCAGCGCATGCGCCGCGGGAGTTCCTGCGTTTTAAAAAAAGTCCAGCCAGGACTAGCTGGGAAAAAACGGAGATCCGTTATCGCGGAAGCGCTTGGCTCTTTTAAAGAATGTAAAACAGGGCAAAAGCAGAGAGATGATGTTAATAAACCGTAAAAAATATTTAAAACGGAATTTAATAATTGCGATTTAAATATATTTGTGGTATATTAAATAAAAAAGACCGGGGAGGAACGGTTATGCAGAAAAAGATAAGCTACAAAAGGCTCTTTAAGCTGATGATCGACCGGGATATGAAGGGCCACGACCTGCGGGAGAAGGCAGGCATCAGCCAGTCCACCTATTTCAAGCTCCAGCACGACCAGCCGGTGTCCACGCAGATGCTGGTGCGCATTTGCTGTGCCCTGGATTGTGAGCTGTGGGACATTGCGGAGCTGGTGGAGAAAACCGACGGCGAGACCTGATATTTCCGGGCAAGACGAAACTATTATAAAGGAAGGCGAGGAAGCAAATTGTTGAGCAGATCCAAAGCGAAGCGAAAAGCAAATTTTGAAAAGACCCGCACCCTGCTGACGGAGAAAATACGGGAGTCCATGGTATCGGTGCTGCCCATTATTGCCATCGTAGCGGTGCTGTGCCTGTTTTTGGTGCCCATGCAGCCCACGCTGCTGCTGACCTTCTTGGTGGGGGCGCTGATGATCGTGGTGGGCCTGGGCCTGTTTTCCCTGGGGGCGGAGCGGTCCATGACCATCATCGGCAGCAAGATCGGTACGGCCCTGACGAAGATCGGCAAGCTGCCGGTGATCCTGCTGGTGGCTTTTGTCCTGGGTGTGGCGGTGACCGTGGCGGAGCCGGACCTGCAGGTGCTGGCGGACACGGTGCCCAACATCGACAAAACCGTGCTCCTGGCGGCGGTGGGCATCGGCGTGGGTTTTTTCATGGTGGTGTGCATGCTGCGCATCCTGTACGGCATCAACCTGCGGTGGGTGCTGGTGGCGTGTTACATAGCCGTATTTGTGCTGGCGGCGTTTACGGACCGGGACTTTCTGGGCATCGCTTTTGACTCCGGCGGCGTGACCACGGGGCCCATGACCGTGCCGTTTATCCTGGCACTGGGCGTCGGTATCTCCCACGTGCGAAGCGACAGGCGGGCGGAGGCGGACAGCTTCGGCCTAGTGTCCCTGTGCTCCATCGGACCGATCCTGTCGGTGCTGCTGCTGGGCTTTTTCAGCGACGGAGGCGGCGGGGCTGCGGAGATCACCCGGGTGAGCTTCGACAGCACCACCGGCATCGGCACGGCCTTTTTGCGGGCGCTGCCGGTATACATGAAGGAGATGGCCATGGCCATGCTGCCCATCGTGGCCATTTTCCTGATCTTCCAGGTGTTTGTGTTCAAGATGAGCGCGAGAAACTTCGGGAAGATCGCCGTGGGCATCCTGTATACCTATGTGGGGCTGGTGCTGTTCCTGGCGGGGGTGAACGTGGGCTTTTCCAGCCTGGGCGCGGAGCTGGGGGCGGCCCTGGCCACCAGCGAAATGGAATGGCTGCTGATCCCCCTGGCGGCGCTGCTGGGCTGGTTCATCATCTCGGCGGAGCCTGCGGTGGCGGTTCTGGAAAAGCAGATCGAGGATGTCAGTGCCGGCGCTATCCCCGGCAAGGCCATTAAGGTGAGCCTCTCCGTGGCCATTGCTTTGGCTATGGGCCTGGCAATGCTGCGGGTGGTGACGGGGATCTCGATTTTGTGGTTCCTGGTGCCGGGGTATGCCATCGCCCTGGGGCTGTCGTTCTTTGTGCCGGATATTTACACGGCCATCGCCTTTGACTCCGGCGGCGTGGCCTCGGGGCCCATGACGGCCACCTTCATGCTGCAATTCATGATGGGCGTGAGCATCGCCCGGGGCGGCAACGTGCTGACGGATGCCTTCGGCATTGTGGCCATGGTGGCGATGATGCCGCTGCTGTCCATCCAGATGGTGGGCGTCATCTACCAGCGCAAGGCCCGGCGGGCCGCCCAGGAGCTGGAGAGTTATGGCGACTGCGATATTATTGAACTGTGGGAGGATGCGGCATGAATTATGTGATCTCTATCGTTACGCCGGAGGCGCTGCCCCGGCTGGAGGAACTGACGGAGGAGCTGGGACTGCCGCTGAACGTGACGCTCCACGGTCGCGGTACGGCCATTCAGAGCATGCTGGACTTCTTGGGCATTGAGTCCAACGAAAAGCGGGTGATGCTCTCGGCTGCCACGGAGGATAAGACCAAGGCGCTCATTGCCGGCCAGCGGGAGCGGCTGCACCTGGGCGTTCCCGGCCACGGCATCGTCATTGCGGTGCCCATGAAAAGCGTAGGAGGAGGTAAGACCATGGAATTTTTGAAGGGGAACGAGGCCGGCACCGGGAAGTATACGCCGGAGCTGAACTTTGCCTATGAACTGATCGTTGTCATCGCCAGCGAGGGACAGACGGACCTGGTGATGGACGCGGCCCGGGCGGCGGGCGCCCGGGGCGGCACGGTGCTCCACGGCAAGGGCACCGGCGCCGAGCAGGTGAAGAAGTTCTACAACATCACCATTGCCGAGGAAAAGGAAGTGTTCCTCATCGTGGCCAAAACGGAGGAGAAAACGGCGATCATGCGCTCCATTCTGCAGAAGGCCGGGCCGGACACTCCGGCCAAGGCCATCGCCTTCTCCCTGCCCACTACGGAGGTGGCGGGGTTCGGGTTCTACCAGAATAACTAAAAAAAGATCCGCTCCTGCGGGGAGCGGATCTTTTTTTGCTGATGGCGGCGGGGAGGCCTTCAGCCCCGGTGGAAAATGGCGTCCATATCCTGCTGGGGGGCGGTGATGGGCTGGAGACCGTAGGCGTCCACCAGGGTCTTGACCACCGTTTCCGAGAGGAAGGCGGGCAGGGTGGGGCCCAGGTACATGTTCTTGATGCCCAGAGAGAGCAGCGTCAGCAGGATGCACACGGCTTTCTGCTCATACCAGGACAGGACTAAAGTCAGGGGCAGGTCATTGACGGTGCAGTTGAAGGCATCCGCCAGGGCCAGGGCCACCCGCACGGCGCTGTAGGCATCGTTGCACTGGCCCATATCCAGGATCCGGGGCAGGCCGCCCACCTCGCCCAGGTCCAGGTCGTTGAAGCGGTACTTGCCGCAGGCCAGGGTCAGCACCAGGGTGTCCATGGGGGTCTGCTTGACGAACTCCGTGTAGTAGTTGCGGCCGGGGTGGGCGCCATCGCAGCCGCCCACCAGGAAAATGTGCCGGATGGCCCCGGACTGAATGGCGCGGATCAGCTCCGGTGCGTGGGAGAGAACGGCGCTGTGGGCAAAGCCCGTGGTGAGCATATGGCCGCCGTTGATGCCGCTCATGCTGTGGTCGTGGTCATAACCGCCCAGGGAGAGGGCCTGCTCAATAAGGGGCGTGAAATCCTTATGATCATCCTCATCCCCGGAGATGTGGCGCAGGCCCTCATAGCCCACCACGGAGGTGGTGTAGACCCGGTCCGCGTAGCTGGGGCGGGGCGGCATGAGGCAATTGGTGGTGAACAGCACCGGGGCGGGGATGTTCTCAAACTCTTTTTGCTGGCTCTGCCAGGCGGTGCCGAAGTTGCCGGCCAGGTGGGGGTATTTGCGCAGGCCCGGATAGCCGTGGGCCGGGAGCATCTCGCAGTGGGTATAGACGTTGATGCCCTTGCCCGCCGTCTGCTCCAGCAGCTGGTGCAGGTCCTCCAGGTCGTGGCCGGATACCACGATGAAGGGGCCCTTTTTGATGTCCGTGGGCACCCGGGTGGGCACGGGATCGCCGAAGGCGCCGGTGTTGGCGGCATCCAGCAGGGCCATGCACTTGAGATTCACCTGGCCGAACTCCATAATGAGGGCCAGCCACTGCTCCACGGTGTGGGGCCGGTTCAATTCGCACAGGCCCTTATAAAACCACGCCGTGACGGCCGGGTCCTCATGCCCCAGGTTCAGGCTGTGGTGGGCGTAGGCCGCCATGCCCTTCATGCCGAACAGCAGGGTGGAGCGGAGGGAGACGGTGTCCGTATCCCCCTTCCACAGCGAAACCAGCTCACCGTCCCAGCCGCCCAGGGTCTCCCGCTGGGCCCGGACCCGCTCCGTAAAGCGGCGGATGGCGGCGTTATCGAAGTTGACATTGGTGAGGGTGGTGAACAGACCGTCCATGAGCAGGCGGTCAGATTCCCGGGTGCGGCGGCCGCTTTTCTCGGCGGCCTGGGCCAGGCGCATCAGCTCATAGAGCAGCTGATCCTGGAGATCGGCGGTTTCGGGCTGCTTGCCGCACACACCCGTGCGGACGCAGCCGGTGCCGCCGGCGGTCTGCTGGCACTGGAAACAAAACATTTCTGACATTGGAAGATCCCCCTGTAAAAAAATGGATGAAGAGACGTTGCTTTCTACGCCCTAGCATGCCCAAAAGAGGCGGGGAATATAGCCGGGCGGCGGGGAGAATTTTGCAAAAGGTGCGGGCGGCCGCCGGGGAAATTCCTGCACCCATCGGCGGAAAAACAGGGGAAAACCGGAAATTCGGCTTGCATTTCTAAAACGGAACAGGTATAATCATTTTGAACAACTGTATATTGTAAGCGCGCTGCCTTCCGGCTTTTGCCGGAGACGGAATGAGGTGAGATGCCTCGCGAGCGGGTCACTGTGATGCCGGGAAAACCGGATAAGTCAGATACGTCGGGCTGCGCGTCGGTTCCTGCCCTTACCGGGAAGCTGTTTTTACAAAAACGGATCAACTCCGCACGGCTGGGCGTCGTGCGGAGTTCTTTTTATCGGGAGCCGTGTTTCCTGTCTACGGGACGAATGTCCCTTTTCATATACCTATTACTTTGCATGAGGTGAAAACGAATGAAACGAGGAATTGCACTGCTGCTGGCGCTGGTGCTGATGCTCAGCATGCTGCCGGTGACGGCGCTGGCCGACGGCGGAACGCCGGCAGGCGAGGGCACCGAGGCGAGCCCCTATGAGATCGCGGACGCCGAGGACCTGATGGCCTTTGCGGCGCTGGTCAATGACGAGGGCAAGACACGCATCTGGGGCGTGCTGACCAACCACATCGACCTGACCGGGTACGACTGGATCTCCATCGGCCGCACCCAGGGAAAGCCTTACAGCGGCACCTTTGACGGCCGGGGCTACTCCGTGAAGCTGGACATCAACATCGGCGCCGACTGGGAGAGCGACAACGCCATCGGCCTGTTCAACACCATTAAGAACGCAACCATCAAGAACGTCCGCATGGAGGGCAAGGTCACGTCCGAGGAGGGGCTGGGGCTGAACCTTTCCATGGGTTCCGTTGCGGCCTTTCTGGACCGGAAAAACACCATCGAGAACTGCAGCTCCAGCGTGGAGTACAGCTTGGGTGACACCACATCCGGTGTGGGCGGCATTGCGGGCTATGTTTTTGGCGATGGAAACGAGATCATCGCCTGCGCCAACCACGGCAAGATCACCGGCACCTGCCAGGACGATATGAACGCCTACGGCGGCATCGTGGGCTGGGCGGACTATGAAATCACGCTGAAATACTGCTATAACTCCGCGTCCATTTATGCGCCTGGGGACGGCCAGGGCTACGCCGGCGGTCTGATGGGCCTGAGCTATGCTGCGCCCAACATCATCGGCTGCTACACCTCCGCCTCCACGGAGGACAACGACAATCTGAACCCCCAGTGGGCAAAGCGCACGGAGACGATCTCCTCAGACTATGTGGCGGGCGATTTCTTCGGCAGCGCCGATAGCATCAGTGATGACCTGGCGCACAACATGACGTACTCCGAGGCCATTGAGGGCGAGTATAGTCTGAATCCCTATGAGTACGGCGACGGCGATCAGATCCACCGGGCGTGGGACTACAGCGGCAAGATTGACTATGCGCTGGAATACCTGAACGGCGACGAGACATATTACACGTCCCCTGACGAGATGGGCGACGGCTGGCCGGTGCTGGCATGGGAGCTGGAGAAACCTGCGTCCCAGAACACGCCCCAGGAGAAGGCATTGGCTGCGGCCAAAAAGGCCTTTGAAGACGAGAAAACGGCGGCCCTGAAGGCGCTGGATGACGGCAAGACCATCGACGGCACTAAATATGTGGGTTACACCACCTACAAGTACCGCCAGGACAGCACCTACACCAACCCCGTCACCAACGACTATTACCGCTACAGCAGTGACAACTGGGCGCTGCTGGAGGCATACTACAACACCGCCAAGAACACGCTGAAGGGCCTTGAATATGCCGCGCCGGAGGGCTGGGAGAGCATGGAGCCGGAGGCCATCACCGCCGACGGCGCAAAGCAGCAGGCGGCGGCCAAGCTGACGGCGACCGCTGACGAGGCGGTCCTGGACATGGCGGCGGTGCTGACCATCCGGAGACAGAAGGATTTTGACGGCGCAAAGCTCACCGCCCAGCGGGACTACTATACTGCCTACAGCAAGGAGTTTTATGCCCTGGATACCGACCGGGGGATGCTCTCGGCGGTGTGGCATGAGCTGACGGGTGTGAAGGCGGCTGCCGAGAAGCTGGAGACCATGGCCGGGACGCTCAAGGAAACGCTGGATGCCGGCCTGGAGGCCATGGAGGCTGCCCGCACGGAAAAGCAGCTGGAGGCGGCCAAGACCGAATGGAACGAAAAGCTGCTGGCCGTGCGCGCAGGGTATGAGGTGCCCACCTTTGACTCCGGCGTGGCCGACAAGTGGGACGGCACCACAAAGACGCAGCCTGCGGGCAGCGGCACGAAGGCCGATCCCTATCGCATCGGCACCGGCGCGGAGCTGGCGTGGTTTGCGGACAAGGTCAACGGCGGCAGCATCACGGCCTGTGCCGTGCTGACGGCGGACATTGACCTGAATCGCCAGGAATGGACGGCCATCGCTACCGATAAATATAATGGGTACCTGGGTACCTTTGACGGCAAGGGACATATCATCCACGGCCTGTGGAGTACGGCCGAGGGGCAGAGTGTACAGGGCCTGTTCGGCTATGTGGGCCGCAAGAGCGGCAATGACCCGAGCTATGGCATCGTCCGGGATGTCTGGGTGGCCGGGCGCATCCGCGCAGTGCAGAGCAACGGCTCCGGCATGATCGCGGGCGTCAGCGAGGGCGAGATCTACAACTGCGAGGTGTCCGGCTTCCTGGGCACATGGAAGGGCATTGGCAGCGTGGGCGGCATTGTGGGTGACCTGGTGGGCGGCTCCGTTGAAAACTGCCGCAGCTACGGGCTCTATCTGGCTACCAACGACAGCAACTACAGCGGCAACATGGTCAACTCCATCGGCGGCATCGTGGGCAGCGCAGGTGTCAGCGACCCCGCAGACGGCGGGCTGATCCGATACTGCGAGAATCACATGCGGCTGCACGGCTATGAGGTCAGTTACCTCGGCGGCAAGGCATCCGCCGCGGGCGGCATCGTGGGCCTGGTCTATGGCACGGCCAAGGTGCGCGAGAGCGTCAACTATGCCGAAGTCTGGGGCGGCCTGCGCGTGGGCGGCGTTGTCGGCAACGTGAACGAAAAGGGCAAGCTGGACATGTGCTATGTGACTAACTACGGCGACGTGTACGGCTCTGATGGCAACTCCGATGCCCGCGGTACGGGCGGTATTATCGGTTATGCCGCCGAGGGCTGCTCTCTGAGCCTGCAGTACGGCTACAACGCGGGGACCATCTACAGCGAGGCAAAACGCAATAAGTATAACGCTGCCTATGACTATTCCACCACTGCCGGGTCTACAGGCGGCATCATCGGCAACTGGCGCGCAGGCGACGTGAAGCACGCGCAGAGCAGCAGCGAAAACACCCTCTGGGGCTACGCCGCGGCTACCGGTGCCGACGGCACCGACACCATCCGCACGGATCAGATCACTCCCGAGGTCAACGCCGGGGGCGGCATGTGGGAAAAGCTCACCGCCACCCGGACGCTGCTGGGGAAGCTCATCAACATAGGCTACAGCCGTGACGAGGAGTATAAGGTCTACGGCAACCAGAGCGGGCTCTATAACGACACCGTTATGCAGTGTGTCCGCAAGGTCGAGCTGTGCACCACCGCGGAGGACATCGAAAACGCGCTGCGGGAGGCGGAGACCACTCTGGCCGCCGTGCCCACGGAGCTGGAGGCCGCCAAGATCGCGCTGCGTCAGGAGATGCAGGCCTTTGTGGACGGCAACCTCTACGACGCCGAGAATCAGAAGGCCATTGACGCCATCCTGGCGGAGGCTGACGATGCATTGGAGGCGGCCAAGAAGCTGGCCGACGTTACGGACGTCCGCCAGACCTATCTGGGCAGCGAGAACAAGGACGGCAAGCTCAAGGAGGTCGCCACCTATCCCGTGAAGGCGGCGAACGCCCTTTACAACGAATTTATCTACGGGAAAAACTACTCCCAGGAGGATGCGGCGACGCTTCTGCGCGCCTATGAGAGCTGGAAGCTGAAGCTTGGCGAAGCCGCCGCGATGGAAGAGGTGGAGAGCCTCTACGCCGAGGCGCGCAAGGCCCTGGCGGAGATGGCCAAGGGCTTTACCGAGGGTGGGAGCACGCCCGACCTGGACCAGGCGGCCCAGGATGCGCTGGCCCTGGCCCGCCAGGAGATCCTGGACCAGCTGGCTGCGCTGGAGAAGAAGTACGGCGACGCCCTGACGGAGCAGGCGGGCGACCTGACTGCCCTGGCCGAAAAGTGGCAGACGGCCATTCAGACCCTGCTGGATGAGAGCGCGGCGGCGCTGCACACCGCGGCCACACCCGCGCTGGATAAGATCACGGACTATGCCCAGTTGGATAAGCTGCGGCAGGGAGCGGAGGAGGAGATGGACTCCCTCTACACCGCTGCCCGCCAGAAGCTGGCCGGATACCTGGCCTCTGCCGGCAACACCAATGTGTGGGACGGCGAGACAAAATCGCAGCCGGAGGGCCAGGGCACAGAGGATGAACCCTATCGCATCGGCACCGGCGCGGAGCTGGCGTGGTTGGACGAAAAGGTAAACGGCGGCAGATCCGACAGCCTGTATGCCGTTCTGACCGCGGACATCGACCTGGGCTATTGTGAGTGGACGCCCATCGGCCGCAAGGTCGGCTACAGCAATGGCGCCTACCGGGGTACCTTCGACGGTCAGGGACACACCGTGTCCGGCTTGTATATCAGCCGGGACGATACCGGGTATGTAGGCCTGTTCGGCCGGGGCTTCGGCGGCACCAAGCTGCAAAACCTGACCGTCCGGGGCGAGATCGATCTGCAGGATGTGAAGTCGGATATCATTGTCGGCGGCGTGATCGCGGACAGCACCCAGGCTGCCTTTGAAAACTGCGTGTCCGACGTGCAGATCCGGGTGACCTTTAACGGCCTCAGCGGGCGCGGCTCCAGTCTTGGCGGCTTTGCGGGACTGGCGAGCTCCGGTACCTTTACCGACTGCCGCTTTGAGGGCAGCATCACCTGCCTCTATAATTACAGCTCCTATCTGGGCTTTAACGGCGGCGGTCTGGGCGGCCTGGTGGGCTACCTGAAAAACGGGAAGCTCGAGCGCTGCGTCAACTCCGGCGAAGTGACGGCCAACAAGGCATCCGGCGTGGGCGGCATTGTCGGCACCATTTACGCCTATAACAGCGACGAGACCGTGCTGCACCAGTGCCTGAACACCGGGCACATCTCCAACGACGTGAATTTCGTCATCGGTGCCGGCGAATGGCCTACCGGCGGTATCGGCGGCATTGCCGGCATTGTGCAGAGCGGCCGCATCACCATCGACGGCTGCTATAACACCGGAACCATCTCCGGCGGCATCATCGCCGGCGGTATCCTCGGCGGCGAAAGCGGGAAATACGGCAAGACCGCCTCCACCGGCAATGAGCTGCTGACGGTGAAGAACTGCTACAACGCAGGCACACTGGACACCGGCACGAAGATCGACCACATCGGCACGCTGGTGGGCTTCCCCATTGAGGGGCAGTACCGCGATAACCTCTATGTGCTTTCCGGGACGACACGCTCGGCCATGGGCTGGAAAAGCAGCCAGGGCGACCGGGTCTATGCCGTGGATACGCTGACGGCGGACATCTTTGACGGACTGACCGAGAGCATCGCGGGCCTCAACGGCGGGTATCCCATCTTCCCCTGGCAGCTCCTGCTGCCGGATAGCCGCGAGGCCGTGGTGAACTATCTCAACAACTACTATCAGACGAAGATCCGGCCGCTGATCTCCGACGAGCAGCGCGCGGATCTGGAGACCATGCTCACCCGGACGGCTGAGACCGTGCGCACCACGGACAACGCGGATGAGCTGGTGAAGGCCTATCATACCGCACTGGCGGCCATGGATCCCGGCAAGCTGCTGGGTGAGGCCTGCGCCGCCGCCCTGGAGAAGCTGACGGCGGCCTATGAGGCGGCAAAGACCGCCTATCCCGCCATCGAGGCGGGCCTGACGGAGCGCTATGAGGCGGACCGCGTTACCATCGCCCACAGCGCGAATGCCGCGCGGGCGGAGGCTGTGATCGACAGCTTTGCTGCGCAGGTGGTGGACCTGCTGGTGGCAGACGCCCAGGGTGCGCCCATGAAGGAGCTGGCGGACAAGGCACAGGACATCGAGAGTGCCTACGCTGCGCTGACTCAGGCGCAGCAGACCCTGGTGCAGAATTACGCCAAGCTGGCGGACATCCAGGCCCTGGCGGAGAGCTATAACAAGAACCTGGCACTGCTGGCCCAGTGGAACGGGGACGATAAGAGCAGCTATCCCGATCTTGCTTCTGCGCTGGAGGCACTGGCCGCGGATGCGCAGGCTGCGCTGGGTGAATGCACCAAGCAGGAGGAGCTGGCGCCCGTTCTGGACCAGTACTGCGCAGACGCTGTCCGGCTGCTGGTGAAGGATGTGGGCTTTACCGCCGGGACGACTACCATGGGCGAGCTGGCGGACGCCGGCGAAAAGCTGACGCGCACCCGCCAGGCGCTCAACGGTCTGACCCAGGCGCAGAAGGCGCTGCTGGACGAGAGCAGCGAGGCATCCCTTGCGGAGGCCGAAACGCTGCTGGCCGTATACAATAAGGCCATCGAGACCCTGACGGGTTGGGCCCAGGAGGACGCCGGGAAGTATCCGCAGATAGCGGAGACCCTGCAGACCCTGAGCGCCGAGACCACGGCGGAGCTGCGTACCTGTACCGACCGCGACGGCGCGGTGCTGGCACTGAACCGCTACTGCGCCAAGGTGGCGGGTGCGCTGGTGGATGAGATGCACTTTGTCCCCGGCGAGACGACCATGGCAGAGGTGGACGAGGGCGCGGTGAAGACCGCCCGCACCGCCTACAACGGCCTCACTGACGAGCAGAAGGCACTGGTGCCCGAAAAGGCACTTGAGACGCTGGAGGCCGCCGAAAAACTCCTGGCGGATCACAGCAAGGCGGCGGAAACGCTCCGGGAGCAGAGCGCGAAGGCGCAGGCGGCCTATCCTGCGCTGGCGGAGCGCATCGGCGCGCTGGCCGCACAGTGCGAGACGGAGCTGGGACAGTGTACCTCGGCAGAGGAGGCACAGAAGGTCCTCGACCGCTACAGCGCACAGGTGGTGGACCTGCTCATCGAGCAGATCGGGACGCTGCCCCAGAAGCCCACGAAGGAATCCCTGGCAGCGCTGGGCGAGACCCTGCGCCGGGTGCAGGAGCAGTATGACGCGCTGACCGACGCACAGAAGCAATATGTCACGCGGTTGGAGGCGCTGAAGGCGGCACAGGAATACTACCGCACCGCCGAGATCGAGGAGCCTACGCCGCCGCAGCCGGACAAGCCCGAACCCGCTGAGCCCACGGAGCCGACTAAGCCTACAGAGCCGGCCCAGCCCACGGAGCCGACCCAGCCCACGGAACCGACTGAGCCCACGGAGCCGGCGGTACCCGCCGAGCCCAACGTCCCTGCTGAGCCGGCGGAGCCCGCCGGGACGCAGACGGACAGCGAGGCCGTCAAGGCCGTTTCCGATCGGATCCGCAGCATCGGCAAGGTCACGCTGGAGAGCAAGGACGCTATTGAGGCGGCCCTGGATGCCTTCAATGCCCTGACCGAGGCGCAAAAGGCCCTCCTGCCCGCGGAGGATCGGGCGACACTGGAGGCAGCCGTCACGGCGTATCGGGCGCTGCTGGATCAGCAGACGGATCAGAAACCGTCCGATCAGCTTGACGACCAGAAGCCCGGGGACGAAAGCAAGGGCTTTGACTGGACCACCGTCTGGATGATCGCCGGGATCCTGGCCGCGGCAGCGGTGATCTTCGGCCTGATCAAGTGGTTCCTGGCTGCAAAGCGCGGAAAAGAGAAATAAACCACAATAACACCGGGAGGAGAAGGGCAAAATTGCCTTTCTCCTTCCCGTGATGTTCCGAACTGAGGTGAGATCTGTGAAAAAACCATTGGGGCCGCTGCTGAAGGCGGGGCTGACGGGACTTGTATGCCTGGTGCTGCTGCTATCCTTCCTGAATCTGCAGAAGGGGGAGCCGCAGCGCCAGGAGCAGGATCCGGCCTCGCGGATGCTGCTGTCAGACGCCGAGATCCTATACGATGCCGACAGTATGACACAGCTGGACAACGCAAACGACAACCAGCAGACCGAACCCCAGGAGCCGGACGAGCCGGATGACCCGGATACACCCGACGAACCGGACACGCCCGACGAACCCGATAAACCCGACGAGCCCGATGAGCCCCAGGACCAGCCGGACGACCCGGCGGACCCGGAAAAGCCCAACGAGACCCCGGACGATCCGACCCCATCGCCGGATCAGCCGGATGACCCTACGCCGACCCCCGACATACCCGGCGATGTGCCCAGCGACGATCCCAGTGATACGTCCGGCCGCACGAATATCGGGGATCTGCTGGACATCTCCGGCAACGGCGGCGGATCCGGCGGGCAGACACCCGCCCGGGAACCGGCTCAGGAGCCGGGCAACGCCGAGGTGGGCGACCCGGATCGATATTTTGAAACCAGCATCATAGACGGCGACACCGTCGACTACAGCGACTATACCTTTACCATCCGGCACCTGAAGCCGCTGCTGCAGGTGCGCGGACTGACTGTGCTGGTCAATGGCGAGGAGTTCTCTTACCGCGCCGCTACCAGCAGCGTGATGATCCGCCTGGCACAGGGCACGAATACCATCGTTGTGCGGGCGGCCTATTTTGACGGCACGGACAACATCACCGCATCCCACAGCTACACCCTCAACTACAGTCCTGCTGGGGAGACGGTGATCGTGGCCTATCGGGCGCAGGACAGCGCCCCGCTGAGCGAGGTACACAATACGGCGGAGAGCGGGCTGCGATTCGTGGCCTACGGCCTGCGTGACGGCAAACGCCTGCGGGCGTCGGTGCGGCTGAACGGGAAGACCGTCAGCTCCTCCTCCGACACCTTCAGCGCGGTCCTGCAATTCGGCACGAACCTCATTGAGGTCACCGTCGACGACCGGCTGGGCAGCGCCTCGGAGACCTACCGCATCGACTACCGGGAGGACGGCTTCAAGATCACCACCAGCTTTTCCGGCACCGTTATCGACAACGACACCAAGCAGCCGCAGCATATCAGCGAGGAACTGCCGCTGTATCTGGACTCGGAGGAGTTCCGCTTCCGTTTCTATCTGAACCAGGAGACCGGCAAGGAGCAGATCACCCAGGTGCGCTACGACGATGAGATCGTGAGGGCATCCGCCGACGGCTGGTACACCGTGCAGGTGGACACGCGCAAGCCGCTGTACCTTGTGCTGCGCTACGTGGACGCCGACGGCGAAAGGCAGAGCTACAAGTGGACGGTGCGCTTCCACCGCAACCCCGGCACGACGCCGCCGGACAAATATCCCAGCATATCCGCCACCATTGAGGTGGGGAGCACGGTCATGGGGCTGGAGGACGGACTGGTGCTGAAAAGCCCGGACGTTATCACCATCATTGACGCACGGAGCTGGAACAACGAGCAGCTCTATCTCAACAACTACGAGGTATACATCAACGGCCAGCGTATTGAGTCCCCGTGCAGCCAGACAGGGGCCAGCTTCGGCTACAACACCTATCTGACCAATGAGGGCAAAAACGTCATCACCGTGACCGCCACGGACGAGGACGGCTACAGCGCCACCCGGAGCTGGACGGTCTACTACGAAAAGGGAGATGTGACCCTGACCGTCAGCATCGAGGCCACCACCGTGGGGCTGGGCTATCTGGTCCCGCCGACACAGGTCACGGTGCCAGGAGGCACGGATGTACTGTCCATCGTGTGCAAGCTTCTGGAGGAAAACGGATACACATACTCCGCCAGCGGCAACTATCTGGCCGCCATTAAAAAGCCCGGCATCAATGACGGCTATCACATCGATCCGGAGCTGAAGCAGCTCATCATTGACGACGGCATGGACGCCTACGGCGCGGGCAATGACCCCAAGCCCGGAGACATGGATTCCCTGGGCGAATTTGATTACTACCGCTGGTCGGGCTGGATGTACTCCTACAACGACCGCTATCCCGGCTATGGCATGTCCGCCTGCAAGCCCCAGGACGGCGCAGTCATCCGCTTACGCTTTACCCTGGCCCTGGGCAAGGACATCGGCGGTTTCTCCACGGCGGTGGGAAGCGGCTACGGCTACAGCAACGGAAACTACTACAAAGAATGGTAAAGGAGAGACCCATGAACAGCAATGTGAATCAAATCCTCACAGAGGTACACAAGGTCATCGTCGGCAAGGACGATGTGCTGAAAAAGATCCTCATGACCCTGATCTCCCGCGGCCATGTGCTGCTGGACGATGTGCCCGGCACCGGCAAAACTACGGCCGCCCTGGCCTTCCACCGGGCGCTGGGGCTGAAATACGGGCGCATTCAGTTTACCCCCGATGTGCTGCCATCGGACATTGTGGGTTTCTCCATTTACAGCAAGGAAAGCGGCACCTTCGTCTATCAGCCTGGCGCGGTGATGACGAACCTGCTGCTGGCTGACGAGATCAACCGCACCTCCAGCAAGACCCAGGCCGCGCTGCTGGAGGCCATGGAGGAGCGGCAGGTGACGGTGGACGGCGTGACCCGCCCGCTGCCGGCTCCCTTTGCCGTTATTGCCACGCAGAACCCGGTGGGCTCGGCAGGCACGCAGCTGCTGCCCCAGGCACAGCTGGACCGCTTTATGGTCCGGCTGGAGATGGGCTACCCGGACTTTGAGAGCCAGGTCAACATCCTCCGGGACCGCCAGACGGATGACCCCCTGGACCAGGTGCGGGAGGTATCCTCGGCCGAGGCACTGCTGGAGATGCAGCGGCAGGCCCGGGCCGTTCACATGGATGACAGCCTGCTGGAATATGTAACGCGGCTGACCGAGGCCACGCGCACGCATCCGCTGGTGCTGCTGGGGGTCAGCCCCCGTGGCGCGCTGGCCGTATGCCGCATGGCCAAGAGCTGCGCGTTTATGGATGGGCGGGACTATGTGCTCCCGGAGGACGTGCAGAGCGTGTTCATTGACGTCTGCGCCCACCGCCTGTTCCTTGCCCCCAAGGCGAAGATCGCCGACACCACCGCCGCGGATATACTCACCGACCTCTTGGGCCAGGTGCGCCGCCCGGACCACATCTGAGCCATGGTCATATATCGGATCCTTTACGGATCGTGGCTTTTGGCGTGGCTGGCGATATGGGCGCTGGGGAAAAGCGCCATGCCGGGCTGCATCCTGGCCGGGAGCATTGCCGCGGCGGGGGCAGAGCTTTTGCTGACGGCCCTGGCGGCCAAGCACCTGCGCGCCGCGCTGGGGGTACAGCTTTCCGGGCAGAAGGGCGAGCCTGTGCAGGCGCAGCTCACCGTGGAGAACGGGTCATACCTCACCTGCGCGGCGGTCTGCCTGCGCCTGGAATGCCGCAATCTGCTGACGGGCGAGGTGGAACGGCGCCCCATTCGCTTTTCCGTGGCGGGGAAGCAAAAGCGCAGCATCCCGGTGGAATTTTCCGCGGAACGCTGCGGCAAGCGGGAGCTGTCCCTGCCGGAGGTGCGGGTCTACGACCTGTTCGGCCTGTACGGCAGAAAGATCTCATGTGATGAGCGGGCCTTCTGCCTGGTGCTGCCGGAGCTGCATCCGGTGCATCTGACCTTTACCGACCGGGCGACGGTGGAGCTGGACAGCGATGAATACTCCATGCACCGGCCGGGGGACGATCCCAGCGAGACCTTCGCCCTGCGTGAATACGTCCCGGGGGACCGGGTGCGCAGCATCCACTGGAAGCTGACGGAAAAAACCGGCGATGTGATCGTGCGGCAGCTGGGCCTGCCGGTGAACCACTCTATTTTGCTGCTTATGGACAACAGCGTCCCGGCGCCCTGTGCGCCGGACGACTGCGAGGCGCTGGCCGAGCTGACTGCGTCGGTATCGGCGGCGCTGTGCTCTGCGGGCTTTGCGCACCGCATCGCGTGGTTCGACCGGACGCAGGGGTGCATAGCCGCGGTGGAGGCCGACAGCGATGACACGCTGACCCAGGCCCTGGCCGAGCTGCTGGCCGCGCAGATCGCACCGGACGAAAAAACGGCGGCGCAGCACTGGCTGGAGACCCGCGGCGTACCGGATTATGCACACGTTGTGCTGTTCACGCTGCGGGACGGACAGGAAGAGCTGCCGGTGGCGGACGGCGGCCAGGTGACCGTGCTGCACGCCGGGGCCGGAGGAACGGATGGAGAGGAGGACGTTTATCTTGCACTATAACGATTTCCTTTCACGCATCCGGGCCTGCCTGGTCTCGGCGCTGCTGGCTGGGGCGCTGCTATGGTTGACGGCGAAGGCCTTTCTCCCCGGTGAAAAGCTCCTGCTTCCCCTGCTGATCGCCGTTTTGGCGGCGGGCAGCGCAGCCTTTTGGCGCGGACGTCCGTGGCCTGTGCCGGCCGTTTGGCTGGGGGCATGCGCCGCTGCGGCGGTGATCGGCCACAGAGCATTCCGCAGCGGGCTGGCGGCCCTGGCCAATGGCGTGCTGGACGCATGGAAGCATCTGCGGACGGGAAACGCCGAGCTGTTCGCCGTTGCGGACGAACATGGGGCGGCACTGCTGCTGTGCATTCTGGCGGCCCTGCTAGGCCTTTGGTGCGCCGGACCGGCCCGGCGGCGCAGCCCGGCGGGCTTCTGGTGCCTGACGGCGCTGCTGGCGGCGCTGTGCCTGGTTTTCGCGCCGCATCTGACGGCGGGATGGCTGCTGGCGGCGGCACTGACCGAGCTGCTGGCGTATCTGCTGTTTTTCGGCGGAAGCGATGGCGCGGGCGCCTGGCTGCGGGTGGCCGCCATGGTTTTGGTGCTGGCGCTGGTGCTGGACGGCTGGCAGAGTGCAAAGCCCGCCTTCCTGGACAGCGCTGTGCAGTGGACGCGGCAGCAGGTGCAGACCCTCCGCTACGGAAATAACGCCGACGTGGGACTCCCGGACGGAGACCTGCGGGAAGTGGGACCGCGGCGCACCACCCAGGAAACGGTGCTGCAGGTCACCATGCAGACGCCTGCGTCCTATTACCTGCGGGGCTTTACAGGCGAGACTTATGAAAACAATCGCTGGAGCAACCTGGACGCCGAGACCCTCTATCCCGCCTCGGACGACTTTTACTGGCTGCACCAGGACGGATTCTATGCCCAGGCGCAGCAGGCCGGGGCGGCTGCGGCCGGGCGGCCGGAGCTGCTGGAGACGGAAAATGCGATCACCGTCGAAAATGTCGGGCTCTCCCGAAAGTATCTCTACGCACCCTATGAGCTGCTGCCCGGCAGCGCCGGGTTGGAGCCGTCCGCTGTGGGCGACTGTGGGCTCCGGGCCCCGGGACTCCGGGGACAGCGGAACTATACGCTGTCTGCCGCCGTGGGGCTGGTGAAGCAGTATCAGAGGATCAACACCGCCCTTGCCCAGGCGTCGGATGAGACGCAGTTTTTGCGCGATGAGGCGGCCTACAACGCCTTTGCCTATAAGAACTATACCGCCCTTCCCTCGGACATCCAGAGCTATCTTGCGGACAAGCTGGGGGATTACATGGTGGACGAGGGCGAGACGCATTTTGACTACCAGAACGCGAAGCAGAACATCCTGTTCTATCTCTCAACCTACATGACCTACGAGGAGACGGACTTGGCGCCGGTGGGGGATGGGATCGACTTTGTGCTGAATTTCCTGGACGGGACCCAGAAGGGATATGACATCCACTACGCCACGGCAGCGGCCATGATGTTCCGTTACTACGGGATCCCGGCGCGGTATGTGGAGGGTTTCCTGGTCACCAAAGAGGATGCCAAGGGACTATCCGCCGGGGAGATGCTCTCACTCACCGGTGCGGCGGCCCACGCTTGGGTGGAATATTACCAGGATGGCGTTGGTTGGCTGCCCTTTGAGGTGACACCGCCGTATTTCTCCGCCATGGAGCAGGCAGAGAAATACCAGGATATTTCCGGCCTTATCGGCCAGCAGCCACAGGAGCGAGTCGTGGATAATACCGACGATCAGCCGCAAGGCGACGACACCGAGGACCCTACGCTGCTGAATTTCTGGCTCAGACACCGGCTGCAGATTTTGCTGGTGCTGGCGATTTTGGCGGCGGCGGCGCTGCTGGCGCTGTTTGTGCTGTGGCTCATTTGGGAGAGAAAAAAGACGGCCAAACGCAAGGCGGGATTCCTGTCGGATGACCTCTCTGCCGCCATCTGTGCTATTTATGACTACACCATGGACGTCCTGCGTGCCCAGGGCCTGAAGGCGAAAAACTGCGCCCCGGAGGACTATGCCGACTTTGTGGACGAGGATCTCCGGGAGCGCTACCGCGCTGCCGCGGCCATCCGGCAGGAGGCGCGCTTCAGCACCCACGCTATGGACGAGCCGCAGCGGCAGGCGCTGCTCACCCTGAAGGATGAAATCTGGAACAGGACGTGGGGGAAGGCCAATTTTCTGCGGCGGATCCGTCTGAAATATGTTCTGTTTTTGTAGGAGGAACCATGAAAAAACGAATTTTTCCCGGACTTTTGGCGCTGCTGCTCCTGCTGTGCGCCTGCAGTCCGCAGCAGCCGTGGCAGGAGGCCTATGACCGCACCGGACAGGCTCTTGCGGCGCAGGAGAACTATGGTGTGGGATCCGTGGGCGGCGAATGGGCGATCATCGGGCTGAGCCGCTCGGGGCTGCTCAAGGACAGCGCCGCGCAGAGCTATCTGCAAAGGGTGGAGGACTATGTCCGCACCATCGGGACGGCCCGGCTCGACCGCGCCAAGTCCACGGAAAACTCCCGCATCATCCTGGGTGTGACCGCCGCCGGCGGCGATGTAACGAATTTCGGCGGCGTGAATCTGCTGGAGGGACTGACGGATATGCAGTTCGTTGCATTTCAGGGCATCAATGGCCCCATCTGGGCGCTGATCGCCTTTGACTGCGGCGGCTATGAGATCCCCACGGCGCAGCCCGGTGAGGAGCAGACGAGCCGGGAGGCGCTGGTGGACCTGATTTTGCGAGAGCGCAAGGACGACGGCGGATGGAGCTTTGCCGGAGATGTGTCCGACCCGGACATGACCGGCATGGCACTGACGGCCCTGGCACCCTACACCCAGCGCACGGATGTGAGCGAGGCGGAGGAATCGGCTCTGCAATGCCTGTCCGACCTGCAGCTGGACGATGGCGGATATGAGAGCTGGGGCAGCAAGAACAGCGAGTCCTGCGCCCAGGTGATCGTGGCACTGACGGCCCTGGGCATCGCCCCGCAGAAGGATCCGCGTTTTACGAAAAACGGGCGGAATGTGGTGGACGCGCTGTGTGATTTTGCCCTGGAGGACGGGTTTTATCATTCCGATGAGCTGGTGGAGGTCAACGGCATGGCCACCGAACGGGCCTATTACGCGCTGACCGCTTACGCGCGCTTTCAGGACGGCAAAGCCCGGCTCTATGACATGACGGAGAAATAAAAGGTAAGGCAAAAAAATGAGAGGCTTCTTTCGAAGCCTCTCATTTTTTGCTTACTTAGCCGTGATGCTCACCACGGTGCTGAACGCGGAATTGGCCGTGCTGTTTACCTTGCTGACGGCCTTGACCTTGTAGTAATAGGTGTAGCCGGCATTGGCTGTGCTGTCGGTGTAGTTGGTGGCCGTAGCGGTGCCGATGCACTCATAGGTGCCGTAGCTGTTGCCGCTGCGGTACACCTCGTACTTGTCGGCCCCGCTCACGGCGTTCCACATGATGTAAGGTTTGCCGGTGGAGATCATGTAGCTTGCCTTCAGGGCGGGGGTATTGACCGTCCACATAGCGGTCAGGGTGATGGTGCCCTCGGTGAGGAGGTTCAGCAGGGTCTGGCCGTCGGTGTAGGTGTTGCCGTTAGCGTCCTTCCAGCAGGCGAAGGTGCGGTCGGTCTTGGTGAAGGCATTGGCGGTGAGGGCCTGGGCCACATCGTAGGTGAAGATCTGGTCGTCCATGGTGCCTTCGCCGCCGTTTGCCTCAAACTTCACGGTGTAGGTGCGGGGCAGCAGTTCACCATACTCCTGGCCGCAGATCTCGCACCGGGCACGCTCGGTGGTGGTTGCGCTGCCGCCGGTGTGGGCGGCTTCGTCCACGCGGACATCGCAGTTGGCGCAGACGTGCCAGTGGGTGTTCTCGTCGCTGGTCCACTGGGTGGGATCCACTTCGTGGGTGCCGGCGGGGAGAATATCCGTCATGGTATCGCTGGCGGCCACGCCGTTGATGGTGCCGGTGGCGGTGTAGGTGACGGTGCGCTCCTGGGTGCAGTCGGTCCGGGCTACTTCGCGCTTGACGGTGAGAGCCTGGGTCAGGGGACTGCCGCACTCGGTGTAGGACACGGAAGCGGTGCAGGCATCGTATGCGCCGGTTTCGGTGTTGAGATGCCAGTCGTACTGAATGCCGCCGGTGACATAATCGTGGGACTTTGCCCTCAACCGTGAGATCGTGGCAGCTGCCGGCAGTAGTGAAGATAACACCGCTGTTCCAAAACAGCGTTACATCGCTGCGGCTTTGGGCGGTATAATCAATGTTATAGATCTTGTGATGGTTTCCGTCAAAGTCGCCGCACCAGGAATAATACCTGCTGCTGGCGTAGCTACCGAACTTTCCGTTGATGGCGGAGCCGATGGGGATATAGGTGTCGTTGATGGAGGTCATATCGATGTCGGCCATGAGGCGAAGATTGAAGGTCTTCTCCGGCTGGCCGCCGATCTTATCGGTGCAGACGGTGTTATTCACCAGGTCAGCAAATTCCTTCAGTTCCGCGGCATTATGGACCAGGAAGTAGCCGTCCGCTGCCTGGGTCAGGTTTGTCTCCTTGGTAAACTGCACGGCAACGTACCGGTTGGCACTGGTGCTGCCCTTCACGGCAAACTTGATGTAAGCCACCTTGCCGGCTTCGCTGCCATACCAATACTTGGAGATCTTGTAGCTGCCGTCATCCTGCTTTTCAATGCTGGCGCTGGCACCGGAATAGTCGGTATCCACCGTCAGCTCAAAGGGATAGTCCTTGCCCATCCAGTGGAAGCTGGTTTTGTCCATCTCCGCCGTCAAAGTGATGCTCTGGTTGAGCGGCATGAAGATCTTGGGCGCCCAGGAGGACACATTTGCGGAAACCACCACATCGCCCTTCTTGACGGTGATGTTGGGCAGGTCCGTGGGAGAGGGAGCTGCAGAGGCGCTGGCCGTGGCCGAGGGACGTTATTCCTCCGAGGCGCGGCGGTCCGCGCACTTTAGACGGCTGCGGTCATAGACCTTGCGGCTTGGGACCACGCGGGTGACCGGGGAGAGCCCGTGCCAGGAGCCGCGCCGGGAGGCATAGTACGCACGCTGCTTACGCTTGCTCTGCTTGGCCAGGGGTATCCGCTTCATTTGTTTTCACAGCTCCTTTCTTGTGTTCCATTCCATCCATAAAGGCACTGACCTCTGCCGCATAGTGGGGATGCCCGCAGAGGGCCATGCTGCGCTTCAGATCTTCCAGGGCGGCCAAAAACGCCGGCACATCCTTCTTCCGGACATGACAGAGAATGGCGAGATAAGGAAAACCGTCCTTTGCGTATTCCCGGTCAAACCACACCCGGACCTTATGACGGATAAACAGCCGGTCAGCCAGGTACGGCGTTGTGTCAAAAAACAGGAAATATGCATACCGCAGGGAGGGCCTTTTCAAGGGCCAATATAGTTTTTCTTTCAAATTTGTCTCCAATTTCATTTTTTGCTTGCTTTTTCATGAAAAATCTGCTATTTTATAATATCACGCGAATAAAAGGAGGCGACCTGAATGGACAGGAAGACCTATCCCGTCATCGACCTTGCCGCCACGGGGGACAACATCCGGCGCCTGCGCCTGGAGCGCGGCCTGACGGTGCAGGAGATGCAGAGCTACTTCGGCTTTGAGGAGCCCCGGGCCATCTACAAGTGGCAAAAAGGCGAGAGCCTGCCTACGGTGGATAATCTCTACGCCCTGGGGCAGCTCTTTGAGGTCCCTATGGATCAGATCCTGGTTCCCGCTGCGGTAAAACTGCATATCATCGGCGAGCAGCAGGGTGAGCCCTGCTGCTCAAATCATTTTTGGACCGACTGTTTTGGGTGCGGCCGAAGTCCGAGACGGCATCAACCATTTGCTCCGCCGGCGAGGCCTGCTGCGTGAGCTGCCGCGCGCCCGGCGCTGCCGGCGGAAAAATCAAAGCTTGATTTGTTCCTATAGATAAATTGACGGCAAGGGAGACGTCAGTGGGTCAGGGGGAGAGGGCGCAGTATGTGAGAACGACCGGACGGGGGAGCGTCTGGCGGCGAGGGAGAAGCAGAGCGCTGTGTATTCTCATAACCTGCATGGCCCATGGTATGGGCTGAACCAGTGTTCCCGGGGGAAATGTGCAGCGTTATAGTTCATCTGCACCTGAACCGGTATCCGCGGTCTCGTGTCCTGCCGCACCCAAAACAGCCGGTCCGTGCCGGGGCGTTATGCCCCGGCTTGCTGCATATATGCCTCGAATGCATCGGCAAAGCTGGCGTTTACGTCGAAGGGCGGCTGGTATTCCACCCGGGAGGTGACCAGGCACAGGTCGATTTGGGCAGAGGTCTCGTCAGCCTGCCGGTCCAGCCTGCCCAGCGCCGCCCGGATGACCTTGCGGTCATAGTGGATGGTGGTCACCCGCTTCACATCGCAGCGATAGGCCACCTGATTGCCCTCGGCGTTGAAGCGGTAGCCGGTGCCGCCGCCGGTGATGATCTGCTGGGAATTGCGCAGGTCATTCAGCCGCCGGAAGGTCTGAGCGATGCTCTGACGTACGGCGTTGAGGCTTACCTCGCTGTCCATGTCAATGTCCAGGGCATCCTTCGCCTGCCGGATGGCGGCGTACAGGGCGGCCTTTTCCGCCAGCAGATACAGCAGGAACCGGGCGATGTCTGTGATCTGATCGCTGTACTCGGTTTCGGGGACCGCCAGGACCGTTTCATCCTCTGCCTCAACCATGACCTTGCGGCGCAGGTAGGTGGTCTCCACCTTGGTGACATTGGCCGGACAATTGAGAATACCCTGGGCCTCGTCCACAAAGGACTGGAGCTTATTTTGGTAGCGGAATGCCTCTTTCAGATTCATATGCGTTCACCTCTGCATTCAAATTCGTTTCTGCCTCTATTGTAGCCGGCGCAGTCACAAAAGTCATGGAACCTGTGGTTCACCCCCAGTCTGGAGCAAGAAAAGACTAAAGCCCCACAGCCTGATTGGCTGTGGGGCAGGGTTATTTGACTATTTGCTGGAGATCACGGCTCCACCACCAGGC
This sequence comes from uncultured Oscillibacter sp., assembly GCA_945868085.1. Lineage (GTDB taxonomy): Bacteria > Bacillota > Clostridia > Oscillospirales > Oscillospiraceae > Vescimonas. The sequence goes on along the minus strand of CAMBKF010000007.1, from coordinate 23,768 downwards.
GGCCCTCCACGCTGCGGGACAGATGCGGATTTACGGACAGGTACTCCTCGATGACATCCCGGGCCGAGGTGGTCAGCACACGGACCTTGGCGTTTTCCTCCGCTTCCTGGGGTGTGATGTCCAGAAAGGCCTTCAGATTGGTGAAGTGGTACTTCTGCACGGCTACGGTATACAGACGGTCATCGTGGAGGGGGTGACCGTCCAGGGTCAGCTCCCGGAAGGCCTGCCGGCTCCGGGACCAGACGATGCGCATGCCGTGGGAGAACTGATAGAACTCCGTGTGCTCCCCGTGGAACGCCTCGTCCCGCAGGATATGACGCAGCATCCGGGTGAGCTGCGCCCCGGTGACCTGCAGCATATACACCGCGTCGTCATAGGGCAGGCACTCCACCAGATCGGCATAGTGGACCACCGGCCCCAGGGCATAGCTGCGGATGGCCCCGCTGCCCATGAGCATCAGGTCAATGCCTAGACTGTCCCGCAGAATGTCGGCGATCAGGTTGCCCAGGGATGTCTCCTGGTTGCGCATAGGGTGGGTCAGCTGCTGGGAAAAACGGGTGATGACGCGGTCGTACTTTTCCGCGGTGGCCTGCTGATAATGCCGGATATACCGCTCCATCTCCTCGTCCCGGGGACAGGTGCGGTCGTTGATGGGCACCGACTGCCAGGTGAAGGTGTCGATGGCGTTGCGGTCCGTATCCACCATGATGTCGAACCGGCCGATCTGGTCGGTGCCGGTGCCGGCCTGGACGATGTAGATGTCCCCCACCTTGGCGGGCTCCGACAGGAAGGTGTGGCTGTGGCCGCCGATGATCACATCCACGCCCCAGGCCGGGTCCAGCATGGCCGCCAGCTTTTTATCCTCCTCGAAGCCGATGTGGGTCAGCAGGACGGTGAAGTCAATGTCGATGGCATTATAGGTGTTGCAGATATTGCCCACTTCCCGGGCCGCCTCGCCGATGTCCACAAAGGAGCCGATGAGCTCGTCGGTTTTGGTGGCGGCCAGCACATCTTCGGTGATGATGCCGATGAACAGGATCTTCATCCCGTCCACATGGGCGATATAAAAGGGCTGAAAGAGGCGCTTGCCGTTGGACTTGATGTGGAAATTAGCGTTGATAATGGGGAAATTGGCGCATTTTTCCAGAAACAGCAGGTGGGCCAGGCCATAATCCACCTCATGATTGCCGATGGTGGCCACGTCCGGCCCCAACAGATTCATGATGCCGATGGTGGAAACGCCCCGGTACTCCGAGTCGATGACGCTGCCGCGGAACATATCCCCCGCCACGGCATACAGCACGTTCGGCTCCTCCCGGCGTACCTGGTTCACATAGCCCGAGAGCAGCGACACGCCGCCCACCAGCTTCTCGTCGATCTGCTCGGCTAAAAAGTCGCCGTGCATATCGTTGGAGTGCAGGATGGTCAGCTTTTTCAGATGTTTCATGTCTGTCCCTCCGATTTTTGCCGGGCAGGGGCGGGCCTGGTGCGGCCCGCCCCTGTTGCTGTTTGTTCGGTTGTGCGGCCATTTACCGCAGGTGCAGAGTGCTGATGATGGCTTCCGCCAGCGGCAGCTGGTCATCGGAGGCCATCTCCACCTTGAAGTACACGGCGGCTACGTCACTGCTGCCCAGGCCGGTGGTGTCCAGCAGGTAGCAATGGACCACGTTATCCCAGATGTTGACGAAGCGGATGTGGTGGCAGGGGAAATTGCCCACGGTGTAGGTGGGATCGTCATGGAACTCCTTCTCACTGCTGAAGTTATTGGACATGCTGTGGTTGCTGCCCTCGATGGAGGAGCTGCCCTGGGGATAGACGTACATGCCGCTGTCAAAATAGAGGAAGTCACCTGAGACATGCTCCATGCCGCCGGCCTCGGCGGGCTTGAGCATATTGGTGGGATAGTTGATGGCGGCGTTCTGCTTTTCGCCGATGACGAACTCGCCGTCAAAGCCGGAGGTATCGACGCCGCCGGCAGAGGGGGCGGGCTTGCTGTCCTGGGGAGCGGAGGCCGCCGTGGGCGGCGTGACGCTCAGACCCCAGAAGGAAATGATCTCCTCTAGGGTCATGGCGTTATACTTTTCCTCGTACTCCGGCTGCAGGCGCAGGTAGTCGCTGTCGCTCCAGCTCTGGCCGATGGGGCGCAGGCAGCCCACGATGTTCAGGGCGCTGCTGCTGTCCTTCTTCACGGAGAGATTGACGTACAGCAGGCTCTCGTCGGTCTTGAACTGGACGAAGCTGTCATCCGTCAGCTCATATTTCCCCAGCAGCTTGCCGTGCAGGTCCATGTCATTATCCGCTGCGTCATAGGTGACGGAGACGTCCGTGAGGCCGCCGTTTTCATCCACGCTGATGGCCAGGAAGGGGGTGCAGTCGCCGTTTTTATCAAACAGGAACCGGGCCAGGGCGTGGCAGGTGTTGCCGTTGTTGGTCTCAAAGTCGCCGGTGCAGTCATAGAACCGGGTCAGGCCTACCCAGTCGCCCCCGTAGACATCGGCAAAGGACAGGGGGAACTCGCCCTTTTGGGTATCGGTGCCCTGGGCCGGATCCGCCGCGCCGCTCTTGGTAAAGCGCATGCCGATGGTGGTGGGCTCCATATCCAGCTGCTTATAAAGATCCTTGTCAAAGTCGCTGAGAATGGCTTCCAGGTTCAATTCCGTGCCCTTCAGCGTCCATTTGAACTCGATGGGCATGTCGTTGACGGTGCCGCTGCCGGTGCCGTCGGCGTTGAGCTGGAGGTAGTTATCCTCCTTGGCGTTGCCGTAGTATTCGTTCATGTCGGTCCATTCGTCGTCACTGAACAGACTGAGGCCGGTGCCGTAGTATGTACCGGCCACGGAGGCGTTGTCAGTCTTTTTGCCGCCGCAGGCGGTGAGGGCCAGCAGCATCACCAGTGCCAGCGCCAGGGCCAGCAGCTTCTTCCCCTGTTTCATGTGCTTCTCCTTTCTATGTCCCTTTCCTTTTATACCCCGTCCCACAGATCGCCGCAGATCTGCCAGACGGGCTCGCTTTCATAGTGCGCCCGGATGCTTTTCTTTGAATAGGCGGAGACGTTGCCCCGGTCCGCCCCGGCGGCGATGAGAAGGCTGAAAATGCGGCGCAGATCCGCGCACATCTCCGGGGTAATGGGCCGGCCGGGGTAGTATTCCCCGGTCTCCGGATTTTTGACGGGGCAGAGGTGATTGGCCTCTGACACCGCCTCCATCAGGCAGTTGCGGCCGTAGTGATCCGTCAGGGATACGTCCGCGCCCAGCTCCAGCATCCGCCGCAGAAACGCGAAGGCATCGTCCGCTTCCTCCCGGGTGTGCTTCCACTCCAGGCGCAGGGGCGTGGCGTCCGTCCCGTCCCAGGCATAGCGCCGGGCGTTCCATATGGCGGCGTTCACGCCGTCAAAGAGCACCGGGCGGGCTTCCTCGGCAATTTTTCGGTCCGCCAAATAATTCATATCCGCGCCGCTCTCCAGCAGCAGCCATGCAATGGCCTTGTGCCGCCCGGTACACAGGGACACCTGCAGGGGCGACATGCCCCGGGTGTCCAGTGGCCGCTTGGGCGCTATGGCGTTGACGGCGGCGGGATCCTCGGCCAAAATGGCCCGGACGGCGGCAAGGTCGTCCGCGCGGATCGCCTCAAACAGGCGGGTGTGGGGGGACTTTGGCTGGGTTTTGGATCCTTTGCTCACTTTGGCCACCGCCTTTCCCTTTTTCGAGCGCTGCGCACTCAGATCTTTTCAATGAGGAGCAGACCGCCGGTCATGGACAGGCAGCCGTCTGCATCCGGCGTGAGTTCCTCATAGGGGTCCACGGGCTCGCCGCCCACGTCCCCCTCCATGCCGGTATGATAGAAATACGCGCCGTTTTCCTCTTTCCACGGGTGCTGCTCCACGATGGCCATGCCGTCCAGGAGCTGCAATTCTTCGCCGGTATCCATTTGCTTGAAATCCTCCGGCGGGAGGAGCATGTAGGCGATGCCGTCCGGGCGGAAATCGAAGATGGCCCGGCTCATGCGGCGGTATTCGTCATAGTCCTCCCCCTGGGGAATGTCGGCGGGGGCGATGAGCTCCATGCCCTCCGGCGTGATGCAGAACACCTTCTTGATCTTCCACTTTCCCATGAGTTCCATAGCAGATCCCTCCTCTCACGCCCAAGGGTCGGCGGCTTTCGGGGTGCGCACGCCGGTGAGCAGGTACTGCTCCCACAGGAACCACTTGCCATCGCTGCCGCGCTGGCGCAGCTTGATGGGCCGGGGATCGTCCGCCCCGCCGCAGGGAATGAACAGCTTCATGTACCCGGCCTCCTGGGCGGAGACGTGATTGCTCTCCACAGTGATGGTGTAGGGCTGAGCGGGGGTATAGTTGTTGTCGGGGGTGGAGCCGGCAAAATAGGTGAAGGGCAGATAGGTCTTGCCGTCCCGGAAGCGGTCGTTCAGGAAAGAGATCTCCTGGCCGTTCAGGGGCCGGGGGCCCCGGAGCCAGTTCAGCATCTCCGTGCCGATGGCCTTGTCGGCGGCGTAGGCACAGAGGGCCAGCACCGTCAGGGCTGCGGTCTTATAGGGCGTATCCAGGCTTGCCTCCGGGAGGGCCTGGAGCTGGGCCAGGCTCTCGGGAAGGGCGGCGAAGGTGAAGCTCTCCCGCTTGCTGCCGGCGGACTGCACGGCAGAGACAGCCGCCTGCACGGCGGTGGTTTTCAGCTTATCGAAAATACTCATGTTTGGTCCTCCATTCTCAGAACTTGCCGCCGCCTCCGCCGAAGGTATCGCCGGAGGACGAGGTGTGGGTGCTGCTGCCGGAGTCATCGTTCTTGGGTCTGGCGGTCTGGGTCACGTTGGTGTAGAGGAACATCTCCCGGCTGTCGGTGACTTGCAGGCTGCCGGGGCGCAGGTAGCTGGCGGCCGCGGCCTGACGGCGCACGGTTTTCAGCTGGCCCTTCATGCCGCCCACCACCGCCAGGGCAATGGCCACGCCCAGGCAGATGGAGATAAACAGCCACATGGTGGCCAAGGGCTCCTTGGGCAGGCTGGAGCGGGTATAGGGATCGCCGCTGCGGGCCTGGGTCACGAAATCGTCACACAGCTCCCCGTAGCGCCGGAAGGCGGCGGCATAGTCGCCGGCAGACAGATCGGATTTCAGCTGCTTGCCGATGTACTCGATGCCTGCATCGGTAAAGGCGGTGATGCCGTAGCCGTGGGTGGCAATGTACCAGTCCCGGTCCTCCATGGAGATCAGCAGCAGCACGCCGTCCCGGCTGTCGCCGTAGCCGTAGCTGCAATGCTCAAAGAGGGCGTCGGCATAATCCTGAACGGTGTAACCCTCCAGAGTCTCGGCGGTGATGACGGTGACGTCAAAATGCTGGCGCAGACTGATCTCGTCCAGCTGGCTCAGCAGAGCCTGCTCCTGGTCGTCCGTCAGCAGGTCGGCCATATCAATGACCCGGTAATACTCGTCGGCAAAGCCATTTTCCGCAAAGGCGGGGACCACCATGCTCAGGCACAGGACCAAAAGCAGCAGGATGGATGCGATTTTCTTTTTCATGTCCGTCCCCTCCTTTACAGAATTCCCAGTAGGTGCAGCAGCTGGGCCAAGGCGTACAGAGCGATGCTGCCGCCCACAGACAGCCCCAGCAGCCAGCGGGTGGCGGCCGATTTATCCACCGGCAGGTCGCCCACGAATTTGCCGGTCTGGCCGTTCATGGCGAAGGTATACTGTTTGCCCTGCCAGGTGGTGTTCAGCAGCCACACGGGGTACAGGGCGTACTTGGCCCGGCCATTGCGCAGGCGGATGCTGCTGGACTCGGCGGTGACCGTGGCATAGCCCTGCACCGTGGCGGCAAAGGCCTCCTCGGTGGAGCGCTTGACCCGGGCGTTGGCCCGCTCCACGCTCTGCTGGGCGTCCACGTCGTATTTATCCGCCAGGTAGCCCGCCAGATAGGCGGTTTTGAAATCCACGGCGTCGGAAAAATCATAGGGCTCGATGGATTCCATCAGGTCATCGGCCATCTTGGTGGAGCCGTCCACGGGAACATGGTCAAAGGCCACGCTGCCGCCCCGGTGAACCAGGTAGTGGCTGGTTTCGGTGTAGTCATAGTCGCTGTCGCTCCAGCTGCGGACGCGGGTGGCCTGGTAGCGGATCTGGGCGTCGGCCTCGGCATCAAACAGCCAGAAGGGGACATAGACACCCTTGATCTCGTCGATGTGGTTCTGGCTGCGGAACACCCGGGGCAGCAGGCGCTTGCCGGACAGGTGCTTCTGCAGGCCTGCCTTGGCCGCCTTCTTATCCAGTTTGAAGGGGATCACCAGGTCCGGCTTCAGGGCGCCGGAGAACTGGCCCATCATCACCACGGGATTGCCGCAGAAGGGGCAGGACGTGGCCGCCGTGTTGGCGTCGCCCACGATCTCGCCGCCGCAGGACTTGCACACATAGGTGCGCAGACCGTCAGCCTCACCGTCGGACCACTCCTGGCCGGCGGAGGTCTCCCACTCCATCCGGTCGCCCTGGTCCGCCTGGAGGGCCTGGTCATAGTCCGCCAGGGTCTCCATATCGAACTCCGTGTCGCAGAAGGGACACTTCATTTTTTGCAGCGTGCTGTCAAAGGCGATGGCGCCGCCGCAGCACGGACATTTGTATTCTTGCAGAGTAGGCATGGGTTCACTCTCCTTGTTTTTCATATTGGACCGCCAGGCGGCGCAGCAGCGCCGTCAGCGCCGGATCCGGTTCCATGGGGGCGGACACCCGTTCCCCGCCGGGCAGCTCCAGGGTCACGTCATAGATCGGCGCGTCCAGCACCTCCCAGTCGTTGGGGAGCGGGGTATAGGCCTTTACCGCCTGGACAAGGTCCAGCTGTTTTACCAGGGCCAGCACCGCCTGGGCATCGCTCTCCGACACGGGGCGGCCGGTAAACTCGATCCGATCCGCCGCCGTATACGCCGCCGTCAGACGCCAGCCTGCGGCATCCTTTCGGAGGTCGAAGGCATAGGAGCTGTCGGCGTTTTCGGCGGTACAGCCCACGAAAATTCTTTCCGGATCCGGGCAGTGCGCTCCGGCGCAGCCGCTCAGGGCCAGCAGCGCCAGAAGCAGCGCGGCCATCAGGCCAGCGGACTGCCGCATTCGGGGCAGAACCGGGGCGTGGCCTGGCCGGGGGCGGGGGCCCAGCCGCAGCGGCAGCGCACGGGCTGCGCCGCCGGGCGGGGATTGCCGCAGCTCTGGCAGAATTTGCCGGTGTTCACTGCGCCGCAGGCGCAGGTCCAGGTCCCTGCCGCCTGGGCGGGCTGGGCCGCGGGCTGGGGCTGCACATAGGTGGCGGTCTGCGTCTGACCGTAGGGCTGCTGGCCAAAGGCGGCCTGCTGGCCGAAAGGCTGCTGGCCATAGGCGGGCTGCTGGCCATAGGGCTGCTGACCCATGGGGGCCGCGCCGCCCATGAGGACCTGCACCGCCTGGCTCATCTGGGCCTGGTACTGGCGGTAGAGATCGGTATAGGGGCTGTCGGGGCGGCTGCCCTCGCTGAGCTCCACCCGGATCTCATCAAACCACGGGGAATCCACCACGATGTTGAGGAGAAAGGCGTACTCGCACTCGTAGCGGGGCGGGCAATAGCTCTTCTTATTGCCGTCCTGATCCTCGTAGAACAGCTCCTCCTTATCCTCGCGGATGTCGGTGGTGACGCTGCGGACCTGGGAGAGGTCGATGATGTCGGGATTCTCGCCCCGCCAGTCCTCGGCCCGGCAGATCACGAACTTGCGCTGGGCTGTGTCCACCCGGATGCGCAGCCGGTTGCCGAACACCAGGGTGGGGTGGATGTTCACCAGCTGGCGCTGGTTCTCCTCCCGGTAGGCCAGCTGCCGGCGGATGTCATCCACGGTGGAGTGGCGGCGCTCACTGAAGAAGGGAGAGAGCTTCCGGGCGCAATCCTTGCAGAGGTTGCCGTCTTCCAGCTTGCGATTGCCCAAAAGGCCGATCTTTTCGCCGCAGATGTCGCAGAATTTCTTATCAAAAAGTCCCATATTGTTCCTCCTTAGTCTTACAGGCGGTCCTTGTCGTCAAAGAGATCGCCGCACTCGGGGCAGAATTTCGGCGGATGTGCCGGGTCCTCCGGCTCCCAGCCGCATTTATCGCAGCGGTACCTGGGGGCGCCCTCGGGCTTCCTGGCACCGCAGTTCTGGCAGAACTTACCCGTGTTCACCGTGCCGCAGGAGCAGGTCCAGCCGCCTTCGTCCGCAGGCTTCGGGCTGCCGCACTCGGGGCAGAATTTGCCCGTGGCCGTGGCACCGCACTTGCACTTCCAGGCGCCGGCCTGCACGGGCTCGGGCTTTTTAGCGCCGCACTCCGGGCAGAACTTACCGGTGACCGTGGCGCCGCAGGCGCATTTCCAGGCATCTGCCGCCGGGGCCGCCGGGGCGCTGGGCTGCGCCTGGGCCTGAGCTTGCTGCTGGCCCATGGCGAACAGGTTCTGGGCGTTCATGCCGCCGGCAGCACCGGCCATGCCCATGCCCATAAAGCCGGTCATGGCGCCGGCGGAGTTGCCCGCCGCAGTCTTCATGGCATCCGCCTGAGCGCCCACCAGCGTGGCCGCCGCCATGGTGGGATCGCGCATGATGGCCGTGCGCTGGGCCTGCTTGATCATCTCCGCGTCCTCCTCCGGGAGGGTCACGGAGCCCAGGGCGATGCTCACTACCTTCAGGCCCCGCAGCTCGCCCCACTTGGCGGAGAGGGCCGTATTCATGGCGTCCTCCAGCTCGGTGTTGTGGCTGACGATCTTATTCGGCCGCAGCTCCAGGTCGGATAGCTTGCCAAAGGCCGGCTGCAGAGCGCTGATGAACTCGGTTTTCAGCTGGCCATCCAGCTCATCCCGGGTGTATTCCTGCTCCACGTTGCCGCACACGTTGGTGTAAAACAGCAGGGGGTCGGCGATCTTATAGGAGTACACGCCGGAGCAGCGCACCGACACGTCCACGTCCAGGCCGATCTTGCTGTCCACCACCCGGAAGGGGATGGGGTTCGGCGTGCCGAACTTGTTGTCGATGAGCTCCTTGGTATTGAAGTAGTACACCCGCTGATCCTTGCCGGTGTCGCCGCCGTAGGTGAAGCGCTTGCCGATGGTCTTGAAGCTGGCCATAATGCCCTCGCCGAGGTCGCCGGAGAAGATGGAGGGCTCTGTGGAGGCATCGTATGTAAATTCGCCGGGCTCGGCGCAGACCTCCACCACCTTGCCCTGCTCCACGATGATCATGCACTGGCCGTCGGCCACGGCGATGCCGGAGCCGTTGGAGATGATGTTGTCATTCCCCCTGGTGTTGGAGGAACGGCCGCTGGTGCGCTTTTGTCCCTTGGTGACAAGCACCTCCTTGGGCATGGACTCACAGTAGAAAAATTCCTTCCACTGATCTGCCAATGTGCCGCCCAGGGCACCGATTCCCGCTTTAATAAGTCCCATGATATAGACTCCTTTCCAATTTTTATATTTTGTCGCTTCGGATCCTGCCGAAGATGATCGCTGATAGGGTTATTCCGCGCCGAGAATGCTCCACTGGTCGAATATGACATCGTAGGTGTAGATGAGGTTATCGCACACGCCGTAAAGCGCTTCCCGCACGAATTGCCCATCGTGGTCGGTGCCGAGAGCAAAGACCCAGCAGTCCCGGCCCTCAATGGTCTCGCGCTCCCCGGTATAGAGGAGGACCATGCCCTGGGCCATGCGCTGGCGCACCGGCTCGGCCTCCGCCAGCAGCTCCCGGGCGATCTGCACGTTTTTATCCTCCACGAGCTCCTCTGTCTCCGGGTAAAGAGAGAAGTCGTGGCATCCCTCCGCCACCAGCCGTCCGTCCGCACCGGACAGCATGGGGTATACGGAAAAAGTCCCGGTGCCGTCCGCAAAGGAAATGGCTGCGTTGGAATGAATGTCACTGACGTTGCAGCGCAGGAGGAAGCAGTCGTACCCGGCGCCTTCATAGAGAGGCTGGGCGGTCTGCACATCGTATGTGCCGCTTTTGTTCAGCTGGGCCCGGTAAACGGAGGCACGGCAGTCCTTTGCGGCCGTCACCACTGCGTACAGCTCCGCGCCGCCTGCATCCACAAGGGGGGCATCGGCGAGGAACGCATACTTCTCCGCGTAGGGACCGCTTTTCAGGGCGCTGCGCAGGTCGCTTTCCGCAGCGCTCTCCCCCACATAGCCCAGAAAGGCCATGCCGGCCGGGCGGCCGCTTGCTTCGATCTCCTTACACAGGGCCAAATGGCTTGGGTCGGTGGGCTCGGTGACCTCTGACGGATTTGAGGTGCTGCCTTCCGGCGGCTTGGTAATGCTGCCCTCCGACGGTATCGTGATGCTGCCGCCCGGCTGCCGGTCACCGCCGCCTGGGCTCCCTGCGCAGCCGGAGAGCATGGCCAGCAGAAGCAGCAGGATAAGGGCTGCTGCCAAGTTTTTTCGTTTCATCCCGGCATCCTCCTTTTTTAACAGAATTTCTTTCCGAAAGGCGGCCATCAAAGAGGGGCCGCCTTTCGGAAAGGGACTTTCGCAAGCCTCTTTCGTGACCAGCGGGCGGCGGATCCCGTCACCGCCCGCTGGGGGCCATGGGTTCAAGATGGAAGGTTTCGGTTGTATGCGATCGCCATGGGGGCAGGGAAACCTTACTTAGCCTTGATGCTCACCACGGTGCTGTAAGCGGAGTTGGCCGCGGTCTTCACCTTGCTGACGGCCTTCACCTTATAATAGTAGGTAGTGTCTGCCTTGGCAGAGGTATTGGTGTAGCTCAGAGCGGTGGTGGTGTACATCTTGGTGTATGTGCCGTTTTGCGAGGTGGCCCGGTAGATCTCATACTGGCTGGCGCCAGCCACGGCATCCCAGGTCAGCCTGGGCTTACCGGCGGAGGTGGTGGTGATCTTCACTGCGGGTCTCGCGCAGTGGCAGGTGGCCGCCACGGCGGCGCTGTAATAGGAATTGGCCGCGATCTTCACCTTGCTGACGGCCTTGACCTTGTAGTAATAGGTATAGCCGGCGTTGGCCTTGCTGTCGGTATAATTGGTGGCCGTGGCGGTGCCCAGGAGGGTATAGGTGCCGTCCTTGCTGCCGCTGCGGTACACCTCGTACTGGCTGGCCCCGGCCACTGCCGTCCACTTGATGTAGGGCTTACCGGTGGAGGCCAGATAATCCGGTGTAACCGTCGGTCTTGCGCAGTGGCAGGTGGCCGCCACGGCGGTGCTGTAATAGGAGTTGGCTGCGGTCTTTACCTTGCTGACAGCCTTCACCTTGTAGTAATAGGTGTAGCCGGCATTGGCCTTGCTGTCGGTATAATTGGTGGCCGTAGTGGTGCCCAGGAGGGTATAAGTGCCGTCCTTGCTGCCGCTGCGATATACGGAGTAGCTGTCAGCCCCGGCCACGGCATCCCACTTAATGTATGGCTTGCCAGTGGAGGTCAGATAGCTTGCGGTGAGTTTGACGTCCGCCATGCTCTTACACGCATACCGCTCCGCGGTACAGCCTGCAGCGGAGCATTTGTAGGCTGCGGTAGAAGCGGTGCTGGCGGCTTTGTTTTCCACCCAGCTGTGCCCCAGCTTTGCCGTTGCCTGGCCATACTCTAAGAGCTTGCCGCAGTCCTTGCAGACATAGTCGCCGCTGTAGCCCTGGGTGGTGCAGGTAGCCGGGACAACAGTGGACTCATCAAACATCTTGTTGTGGCACGCCGGGAGGACATAGCCCTTCTTGGCGAGCTTGCCGCAGTCAACGCAGATATAGTCACCGGTGTAACCGTCCTGGCACTTGGGGATCTTACTTTCCGATGTACACACTCTTTTATGGTAATAGCCGCCGCTCTCGCCCCGGAGGACACAGCCGCAGTCCAGGCAGGTATAGTTGCCGGAATACGATCTGCGGGTGCAGCTGCCCTCCCGGGCCGTACCCTCGATGGGCTCATCGCTCCGGCGGTGCTGGCCGGTGGCCGGGATGTCGGTTCCCTTAGTGATGACGGTATTGCACAGCCGGCACACGGTGTCGCCGGTGTAGCCGTCTACGCTGCAGACGGGATCCTTCTGGTTGATGACCACGGGGTCATGCTCGGTGCAGTCGGCCCAAACGGGTTCAAAGATCAGCTTGCCGCCGCCGGTCACCCCGCTGGGCAGCGTGACCTGATTGACGCGCCATTTCGCTCCGTCGTCCATCGGCACGATCTGGAAAAGCTTGACAGGGCGGCCCCCAAACTCGACTCTCTTGTAATAGTAGGAAGTTATATCTTCCCGTGCGGCACCCAGAGTGGCCTGGTAATATACCTTCCAGGTAGTGCATTTTTGGGGCGTGGCATTTCCCGCGTGATTCACCGTCAGGAAGATCTTTTCCCCGGCTGCCACAATGGGCTTGGATACATCGGCCCCGCTTACTTCTACCAGGGAGGTGTCCATGGTCCAGTCCAGGGGGACCCGGGTGTTGTTTTCGTCATAGGCGTAGACGTATTCTTCCGAATAGAGGCAGATCTTACATTCCCGACGCATGCCGCTGCTGCTGCCCTCCCTGGGCCAGGCAACGATCTGCCAGCCCCAGTCGTGGGGCTCGGTGATGGTCTGGGGGCAGTCGGTGGTGAGGCACTTGAGCACATGCCCGTAGGCGGCGACTTTTTCCGTTGCCTCGTAGTCCGGCTTGCAATAGCCGTTGTCCTCATAGTATTGATGATCATGCACGGAGGTGTACTGCTCAAAGCCGCAGTCGGAGCACTTGGCTATGCGGTACTTTTTGCCCGTGTCGGAGGTCTTGAAGGACGTGGAACCGAAGCTGTGGGATACGGGCTTTGACGTGCGGCGCGGCACATCGTCCATATCCATGTCGCTGTAATAGCATCCGGAGCAGTACAGATAATGGCCGCTGGAATGGACGTAAGTGAAGGACTTTCCATCAAACTTGTCTGTGAAGGTGTTGGCCCGGTCGCCATCGACCATGGTCTTTATGGCCTTGGCATAATTATGGTCGGCATTGATCTTTACCCGGTCGCTGAGGACTCTGTTTTCGCCGCTTTCGTCGTGTATGTCGCAGTAGACATAGTAGTTCTGCTGGCAGGCATAATAGGGAACCGACACAGAAAGTGTATTGGTGTCAAAGCCCTCGATTACGGCGCCGTTTTTCTTCTCGTCCTTCAGGTAATCCCAATTGTCGGCGGCATAATCCACCGTTTTCCCGTTGGAATATTCTACGACTACATGCCAGCAATACAAAATTTGGGAATTGCCCTGGGCCTTGACGGTGAATCGCACCGTATTGTTGGCGGGGTTATATTTGCTCTCCGCCCCGGCATACGGATCGGAGATCCGGACTTTGGCATCGGTGGGCTGGCGGGTGATGTAGATAACGGCGCCGTTTTTATAGCCGCAGACGGTACACACGCCGGCCTTGTTGAAGCTATGCGCCGCCTTGCCGGTATAATGCGCTGTATCCGAGCAGTAACGGCAGGCGCGATAGTGATAGCCGGGTTCAATGCTCCAGCGGTTGCTGGGAGTGGCACTGTGCTTGTTGATATGGCCGGGATGGGCGGACGCTATATGCTCCACAAAATCAGCAGAGAACTGGCAGAGACCGTCGTCACAGCCGTACTCCGCCTCGCTGGCCTCCGCACAGCAATCCTCGCAGCGCAGGACATACTCCTCCAGGCAGGTGTCGCAGGCCGCGGCATCGTCAAAGCATCTGCCGCAATTCTCGCAGAAATGCTCCGCGTAGTCGGGGGGCGTATTCGCACATGCTCATGGAGCACTCCGAGGCGCTCTCGCAGCATTCGGGGCAGCGGATGACGCCGGCGGAGCCGCAGCTTTCGCACAGGTCGTCCAGCTCAAAGTATCCGCCGCAGTCCGAGCAGATGTGATCGTCCCAATCGCTGCTCTCGATGCAGACCTCACCGGTGCCGCCGGAGTTTTCGGAGTTGCTGGCGCAGCATGTCAGGCACAGGCCGCAGTCGGGGCAGAGCTCGTCATCGGCGTCAAACATGCATCGGTTGCACTGCCAGCAGGGATTGCAGCAGTCGGTGCAGTGGTTGTTTGTTATGTCCTCGCACTGATCGGTGATCTGATAGCAGTTGCCGCACTCGGGACAGTGCATGCCTTCCTCATCGTTGGCGCAGTCCACGCAGAAGCCGCAGTCGGGGCAGAGTTCGCCTACGCAGTCGGGGCAGCGGCGGCAGTTGCCGCACAGCTGGTCGCCGTTGCCGATGTAGTCGGCATAGCACTCCGCGCAGTGGTTGTTCTCCATCATGCAGTCGAAGCAGTAGCCGCATTCGATGCACGACTCAAAGCTGTCGAGCAGACAGTCGCCGCAGTTGTTGCAGTGCATGCCCAGCCAGCAGAAGTCCGTGCAGTATCTTGTGCAGCCGCCGCAGTCATCACACATCCGGTCACCCCAGTGATAATGATCGCAGCCGGGGCAAGTCTGCCCGTCGCTGTAGTCACCGGACGCGAAAGCCGTGTAGGGGACCAGGCTTACGATCATCACCAGGCTCAGCAGAAGGGTGATGAGTTTTTTCGCGGTCGATTTCATGGTTCTCGTTCCTCCTTTTTTGTTCCGATTTACACGCTGTCAATGACCGAAGCAAAGTAGGTCTCGGACACTGAGCCGAACAGGAAGGCGTCGATCCGCCCCTCCCGCCGGGCCTGCCGGACCTTTTCGGCAAGTGTCTCATCGCTTTCGTCATCTACAAACAGAATGATGCGGCAATTTTCCCCGTTTCGCCGGACCTTGTCGCAGATGGCCATGCGCTCAGAAAACATCCAGGGCGAAAACGCCTTGACCTCCATCAAAAGCACATGGGGCCTGTGCAGCCGGCACCACTCGGCGGTGGAGTCCGGGGACTCGGAGATCACCACCTGGCAATCCTCCAGCTCCTGCAGCAGCATTCGCTCCATGTTGTGGGCATGGATGCTGCTTTGGATGTCCAAAACGATCTTCTTCATTTTTCCATCACCGCCTTTTTTGGTACACTCCTCTGATCTTACACATTCCATTGTACGGGTTCACGCTGTCTTGTCACTGGCACATGTGCCAGTAGCAGTGCGCAAGTGCAGACTTTTTTCGAGAAACTCTGCGTCCGGACACAAAAAAATACCCCTGGCCGTGTGGGCCAGGGGGAAATGGATGCTTATTCGTCTTTCAGGGTGGTGACGACCAGCTTGTTTTCGATGGCGGTGGCCACCAGCGCCTCGCGGCTCTCAAAGCCGCCCTTTGCCACCATGTCGTCCAGGTTCCAGCGGACGCCGTTTTTGGAGATGCCCAGCCTGTCGGCGATCTCCTGGTAGGTCAGACCCCGTATGTACCAGCGGAGGATATCCAGCTGACGGGGAGAGAAGACGTCGGACATGGCCTCCTCCATCTCCACCGCCGGGGCGGCACCGGGGAAAATATGCTCGCCGGCCAGGGTGCGCTTTACCACATCCAGCAGCTCCTCCGTGCCGTGGTCCTTGTACCACAGGCTGTCGGCCGCGCCCCGCCGGGCTCTGGCCAGCACCTCGGGATCCACCAGGGAGGTAACGATGACGATCCGGGTGTGGGGAAATGCTTTTTTGATGCGCTCCGCGGCGGCCAGACCGGAGTGCTTGTGCTGGGTCTGCACATCCATGAGAATGAGGTTTACGCCGGCGCCGCAGTGCTTCTCCGCATCAAAGGCATCCCGGTATATGCCGGCCAGGTGAAAGCCGCCGTCGGCATCCAGCCGCTCAATGAAATGCCGCTGCATATACAGGTCATCTTCCACAAGTACGGTATTTATCATAGGTCGTTCTCCTTTGACGGCAGCGTGATGAGCAGGGCAAAGCGGGGCTTATAGGCCGTGTGCATTTCGCCCCCCGCCGCCTCGATGCTGCGGCGCAGGCTGGCCAGGCCGCTACCCTCCCGGATGGGCCCGGCGGGCAATGCGCCGCTGTTGGTGATGGTGATGTCGTAGCGGTCGTCCCGCTGGGCGATGCGGATATACACCTCCCGGCCGCCTGCGTGCCGGAGGCAGTTGGTCACGCACTCCCGGGCGGCGGCGGCCGTCAGCTCCTCGGCGGCGGAATCCGGCGGCAGATAGCCTTCGGTTTTCACCCGCACACCCAGGGCCATGGCCGCCTGCTTCACCTGGTCCATGGTGCCGTGGGAGGTGACGCGGTTGCTGGTCAGCATGCTCACCGCCTCCTGCAGGGAGGCGAGCTTTCGCTGGGTGTCCTCGCCGCTGCCGATGATGTCCCGGATAGTCAGGAGGCTGCGGCCGATGGTGTCGTGGATATAGACCTTCAGGTCCAGGCTTTCCCGTTCCTTGATGTCATCCGCCATGCGCTCGTACATCCGCTGCAGCTTGCGGTTGACCTCGGTCAGTTCCCGGTTGATCTCCGCCTGGCGCAGGTTGCCGTTATAGAGCTCCGTGACGTTGTGGGCCGTCATCTGCCGCCAGCGGTCATCGCCGTCCACGGAGATGTTCTGCGCGCGGAATTGCCAGACGGTGCCGTCAGGCAGGAGATAGCAGCCGTCCTGAACGATGATGGACCCGTGGGGCCGGGCCAGGGCGTCCGCCAGGTCGCCGGCGACCTGCAGCTCGTGGCCGCAGAGGGCAAAGGACAGGCGGCGCATCCGGTTATTGCAGAGAATGATGCGTCCATCGGGAGCGGCAAAGCAGATGCCCATGGGCAGCTTGTCGGTGGCCTCCTTGATGGAAAACGGGGACAGCTCGTTTTTCCGGCGGCGGTACTCCCGGGGCAAGGCGATGGCAAAGTGAATGGCTACCAATACGATCACCAGGACAAACACCAGCCAGGGTGCGCCCAGGAGAAAGGCGTCCTTGCCCTGGTCCGGGTCACCCTGGGTCACCGAGAATAAAAGGGTCAGCAGGATAGCGAAATGTACGGCGCAGGGCAGGCTGCGCAGGGGCTTGCTGCTGCGGAGAATCTGATACAGGAAAAGACCCAGCTCCAGCACGGCTTCCACATATAAAAGCAGCGGCAGCATGGTCTGCCAGAAGGCGGAGAGAGAAGAAAACGCACTCATCCTGCGTCACCTCCTTCGGGGGAAAACACCAGGTGCTGACAGGCCTCGTCTTCGTCCGCCTCATAGCGGACATTTGTCTCTCCGGCAAAAAACGACAGATCCGCTCCGCAGCACACGCGCAGCGACAGGCGCAGGCCGGCGGTATCCGCAAGGCTCACCTGAACGCTTTTCAGGCCCTCCAGGTCGGCCTCTATGACCGACTCGTAAAAATCAAACAGGGCGGCCGCCGTTTTACCGGGGAGCATGGAAAGACCGCTCTCCGCATACAGCGTGCTGCGGACATCCAGAAGCTTCAGGGTCTGGAGGGACTCGGAAAAGGCCCGCTCCAGCTCCGAGGCGGAGATCTTATAGTCCCGGTCGGCCAGCAGGGTCAGATGCTTGCGGCGCTTGATATAGCTGCACAATACGGCAATTTCGGACAGGAGTATCTGCCCGCGCTGGGCATCGGATGTCTGCCGGTACTCCTTTGTCAGGGCGGCGATGCGGTCGATCTGGGTCTGGGTGGCCGACTGCAGCAGGTCATACAGGCGGTTCTGCTCCTCCACCTTCCGGCGCTTGGCTTCCCGCTTGTATTCGTAGCGCAGGATCTCGTTCCGGTCCGCCAGCTCCTCGGCAAGGCTCTCGGACTCCTCCTTGATCTGCAGCAGAGCCGACAGATCCTCCGTCCATACGGCATAGCCGCCGCCGATGGGCATGGCGTGGACGGTCAGGCCGCCGCCGATGGTGACCGGGGCCTCTGCGGCCTTTGCCATGGTCCCTTTGTCGATGGGGCGGGTGTTCAGCGCCGCATAGCGGACGTGAAAGGCCCGGTCGGTGATCTGGGCCGATGTGCCGGCGGAGGAGGCAAAGAGGTCCGCATATCGGCTGTTGGAGTGGATAAATCCGCAGGCGATGCATGCCTCAAAGCTGAGCATATACAGAAAGCTCTGAAAGGCGGTGACATCCCCGAACAGGGCCCGCAGCCACGGCACACCCATATAGTTCAGAGCCAGATAGGCCAGGGATAGGGCCATGGGGATGGCCGGCCACAGGCGGCGGCGTCCGTTTTTCAGCCGACACTTGAAGAGCATCACCACCAGCGCCGACACACCGCAGAGCACCTGCCAGCCGATAACGGGAAAGTAAGCCGGGCCGTAGCTGTGGTCCCTGTCCGACCACACGGCGGCGTCCTCCGGAAAGGTAAACACCAACTGGTGCAGGTCGTTGGTCAGCACCAGCAGGAGCATTGCGCCGGAAATGAGCCACAGCGCCCGGGTCCCTTTCGGCAGGCGGTAATCATCCGGCTGGCCCAGGGACAGGGCGATCAGCAGCGCCAGCATGGGCACAAACAGCATGGGCAGATAGAACAGATACCACAGGTACCGTATAGCGTCCGGCTGCCAGAAAATGAAATATTTCACCGTGCGGAAGGAAAACCACAGGATCAGCAGCACCGATACGCTTGTGAGGTACCGGCCCACCTGCTGCTGCACGATGCGCTGGCGGATGGAAAGCCCCCAGGCGGCATACAGGCCGATGTAGATGAAGCTGCGCAGATAGGAAAAAAGTGTTGGGTAAAAGCTGCCCTTGCCGATGAGGCGGAAGGCGTACGCCGTGATAGCGGCCAGCAGCACCGCAGCGGCCGTCAGGATGCGTTTCTTTCGCTGCTCGGTCATTTCTCCACTCCTTATGTGCCCGGCCGCGGCCGGGCGCAGATATACACAGTATGAAGCATAGCACAGGCGAAAAAAATTTTCAAGCATGGTCCACGGGGCCCCTCATGCGGCTTACGGGGTTGTGATACTGACACGGAGCGGCCGTATCTGTGCGGGCGGATCGTCGGGGCGGTCTGTGTCTGCCGCATACAAAAGTTTGCGGCTTAATAATGTACAAGGAGCTGTACCATGGATCCGGTACAGCTCCCTGTAAAAGTTATTGTGTGTTTATGGGTTTCCTTTTCCGCCTGCGCACCAAAAGCAGGATCACGCCCGCCGCACCGGCGCAGCCCAGGCCGGCCAGCGCCCAGATCCACCAGACGGCGGGTTCAGTCGGGACAGCGGCAAACTGACCATTCCCCTCCAGCGTGAAGCAGAGGTATCCGCCGATCTGCTCGCTATGGACCTTAAGGAATTTGGGCGTTATCGTGCGTGGATGATTCTTCCCGATAAACGATGTCGCATAGTTGTGGTTCAGCCTAGCTGCTCTCTCAACGACTGCCGGATGGGCTTCAATCCAGCTATCGATATCTTCTTGATTGAACTCGATAAAGATGCCTTCACCACGTACTTCATAAGCAGGGTACCACCGAGTATCGGGTTCCTTTACATCTACAAAACCGACGTCATTACTGGTCATTGCCGGCTGAATTCTGGAAAACCCAATCAATGCATTTACCACACGCACCTTGTCGACAAGGGAAATGGCTTTAATATGGGGCAGATTATACTCGGAAATGTCCATTTCTTCACGGGAGAAATCGCCCAACCCCGCTCCAGCTGCGCCTACTTCTCCGGACAAAGCGGTATATTCCTCCACACGATACTGAATACTGGTCACATCTACATCTTCGGGCATCGGCTCCAACCATTTGCGAGTCAGGATTTTCTCCACTTCTGCACGGGGCGCACCGATTTCAAGCGCAATTTTATCCACCCACTTCGGCAAACGCCGGGTGATTGTAGCGATCCTTTCCTCAGGGTCCTCATCACCGATAATGGTCATGCAATCATCATAAGCTTTGCTTTGCTCAATTTTTGCATTCAACTTGTCTGCATACGGGGGAATAACCAACGAACTATGCACCACGGGGAAGTAAACGGACGATGCACCTCTCTGCACGGTTTTGGGATAGCAACCACACTTATCTTTGGTATGCCGAAACGGATGATTTCCATCACATCTGAATTGATTGGTCCCCAGGTCTTCGTCCAGCTTTTGAAAGCAATCCTTATCAAAGGCACCCTTTAATGTAGCGATAGCACCGCAGGAGCAACTTACGCTCAAGCCCTCAAGCCCTTCCGTTCCAGATGCGCCGGTCTTAAACTTCAATTCCGGATTTCCGCAAATCGGTTTCTTGGCCTTTGCATGCACCCACTTTACCCAAGGGAAATCGTTCAAATGACCGCTTTCACACACCGTGACAATACGCGCCACGACCAAATCCTGGCGGCACTTGGGGCATTGCATATGCTCAACCATATACTCGTCCCGTTCAAGCGTTTTTGCTTTGGCGTTTTTCCTGTACTCGGCCACCCAGTTTTTTAATGGCTGGAATTTTCGGCACTTAGGGCAGAAATACCATTCAGGGAAGGAGAGAACGTCGTTGTAGGAGAAACCGACGCGCTGGCGGATCTCAAAGGGGATGGTAATGCGTCCACGCTTACCAAGGATTCGGAACATCTGGATCATAGTTATCGCACCTCGCTTCTTTCACAATTATTCTTACAGGGACAGGCTTCGCAGCCGCCAATACAGTCGAGCAGGAGCATCGGGCAGTCCTGGCAGTTCCCACTGCAGACGATCTCGATTTCCTCGGGAACGAGCCGCTCCATCGTGATCTTTCCTTCTTCAACCGTGAACTGCAGAGGATCGCCGATCTCAATGCCTGCGTCCACAAGCGCCTCATACGGCACGGGAACCAGCGCAAAGAGGGGCTGGTTTTTCATCTGATTTTGCATGATATAATGCTCTCCTTTAATATTTTTTCGTAGTCGTAGTTCTCGTCGCCGTAGATGTCGAACAGCGTGAGCTGCTTGGGTTTTGCGTTTTCGCGCTCGTAGTAATCGTAGTTGGCAATGAGAAGCTCCTTGAATTCCTTTCCGGCTTCATACCGCTGTGCCATCGAATGGGTGCGGGAGAAGTCGAACAGGCTGAACCCGTCATACAGTTCACGGATCTCGGGGCAGTCGTTGTAGGACAGAAGGAACTTGCCTTTGATCCTTCCGAGGGTTTCTCTGAGTCTCACATGGTCATCCCAGCCGAAGCCGACCTCATACATGTCTTCTGTTGAAAAGTAAGGCGGATCGGCATAAAAGAAAGCGTCGGGACGGTCATAGTGGCGGATCAGCGTCTCGAAGTCCTGGTTTTCGATGACCACGTTTGCCATGCGGTCTTCCAGCTCTTGAATCAGCCCGAACAGTTTTCTGATGTCAAAGGGCTGTGAGGCAAAGGATTTTCCGCTGCTGGAGTAGCTGTTGCGGAGAAGCTTCAGGAACATGGCCGCTCTGCGCACATCGTGATCTTCGGTAATGCGCAGGCGAATTTCCTTCAGCTCCGCAGCCTCGGGAGGAGGAAGCATGATCTCCGTGAGCATCAGTTCCTCCGTCAAGAACCTGTCATCGAATGTCTCATGATCGAAGAACTTGCGGATCGCAATGAAGTCCTCTCTGGAGTTGAGATTGCAGAAGCCAAGCTCACGGATCGTTGCCATCGTCCGTTCCTTCATACATCGGAACAGGTTGACCAGGTTGCGGTCAAAGTCGTTGTACACTTCGAAGGCGTCAATTGGTGCGCCGTTGCCACCAGCTCGGTTCCGAGCCTGATATGCCGCTTGAGGTCTGCAAGGTTCTTGATCCGGAGCGGCTTGCGGTCTTTCTTTTCTGCTGTCATAACTCCAGCTCCACTCCGTACAGCTCATCCTGCGACCAATGGATGGTGAAGTCCGCGTCCTCAATGTTGTCGCAGTGGTCGTGCAGGAATTCTTCGTCTGCATCCGCTCGCATCTTGAAATACGCCACTTCCTCGGGCGTTGCCTTGAAGGTTTCGCCCTCGCCGTAGAGATAGGCTTCCACATGGACGCTGACTTCCTGTTCGGAATCCAGCTCATCCACAAAGTTTTCATAGGCAGTCCAGCCCTCGAGATCGTCGGCGTCCCTCGGAACACCGGCAGCGAGAAACTCTACCTGATTGTTGTCTGCGGTAAGCGTTACCGCCGAAAAGAGCACAGCCATATATCACATTCCTCCCATCGTCATGCCCTGATTATCTATATACTCATCCAACTCGTCACGAGTCATGATGGAATAGTTGTCGCCGCTGTTCCAGAAGGAGACGTACAAATCGCCGTCCTCGGTGTCAATCGGCTGCTGCTCGAAGTGCTCTCCGTAGCCGTCCGAATTCTGTCCGCTGATCCAGTCAGTGAGGATTTCGGTTTCGGCGTCGGTGAGTTCTTCCTTGAGGCTGCACTCGATCCTGCCGAAGAGCCGTCCACGGTAGGTTTCCACGCCCCACTTTGCAGAGACGAGCTTTGCCTTAACGCTGTCATCCTCATCGAAAAACTCAGCCATGTCCATTTCATCATCGGCAGTATCGGCTTCCAGGGCATTTTCGACCGCCCACGCATAGCTCTTGAGAAAACGACCGTCGACGGGAGAACTGAAGCCCTCGTCATCGGTTACCTCTCCGACGAGGGGACAGTAGAACACCGCTTTGACCGGTCCTGATTCATAGAGCATCCGTCACAAGGGCGGACTGAGCGGCGTCCCTTCCTTCGACAGCGTGGATCTCACCAAGCTTTGCAAACAGTTCGCTCTCGCTGATAGGGAAGCGGATGTCAATCTCGTGATCGGCGTTTTTGATTCTGATTTTGATCATGGTGCTCATTCCTTTCGTAGATAATAAAAAAAGGGCTGACTTCATAGAATTACTTCTGCAAAGTCAGCCCATAGATTACGGTGTTATTAAGTTAAGTGAGGTTTGCCCTAAAATGTAGGGAAAACCTCTTTCCTGAACAAACGGGGAGGTCATTCCAACATTTTAGGGAAGACCTTTTAGAAAAAAATTTCTTGGGAAACGAAAAAAGACGACTTTCGGGAGAATAAATCTCTCAAAAGCCGCCTAACAATCGAGGGGTCGGTAGTTCAAGTCCTCTCAACAAAGAAAAATATCTTTTTGTTTGCACTTGAAAATTGGGGCACGAAAAAACCCCGAAACCGTTCGGTTTTCGTTGATAAGGCAGTAAATCAAATTATCACCGCAGCTGAATCGGCAATGGGAGAAAAACCGAGTTGCAAAGCCACGGACTGAAAACGAAATGTTAAAAGGACTTAGTTGTCAGGCGTAGCAATGGAAAGGAAAATCACCGAGATCAGTCTATCACAGACTTTTCTCGGTGATATTCTTATATCCGTACATTCGATTTACGCTAATTCTCCTGCTACAATATTTGCAGAAAATCAAAGGAGGAACAGCGTATGAAGCAGAAATACTATGTAGAACTGAACCGGCAGGAATGGCGGCTTATCATTGAGGGGCTGAACCGGTTCCGCAACAAGTTGATTGCGGCGGGTCGGTACACAGATGCCGTAGATGAGATATTAATCAAAGTCGCCAAGGCAAAGCCGCAGAAGTCAATGTTGTGGGGATGGAGGCGCTGATGATGGAAAAGTACATTACCGATGAACGCACAGGGCTGAAATATGAATTGGTCGGTGACTATTACCTGGTTGTCGGAGATGATGAGCCGGAGGAAGATCAGCCAATCGGGGTATGGGGACAGCGGCATTTACGATATCTCAAGGAGCATCACCGTGTGCTATATGCCAACCTGCTGACCAGCGGCGAATTGAACGCCTATCTCGCAGATATTGACCGGCAGGCAGAAGAGCTTTTCCTTCGGCTGGTAAAACAAATGGCAGATGCAGAGGGCATTACGGAAACGCTGAAAGCCAGCGACCAAATGGAATGGGTCAGGCGGATGAATAGTGTCCGCAGCCGGGCGACTGAAATTGTAAATAGCGACCTGATACTCATATAAAATCAAGGGGGGGAGAGAGACCATCCCAAAATTTGTGTAAACCTCCGATGTGGTGTAGAATAGAAGCACCA